>CAYUOQ010000161.1:0-2503 GCA_964446445.1 uncultured Methanosarcinales archaeon | reverse complement strand
GAAGCGGTGCAGCTGAGGTTGGCATTGATGAGCTGGAAAACGGCTGGAAGAAGGTGGTAGTGGCATCTGGCGGGAAGCCTCTTGTTGAGTTCACAAGGGACTTTGGCAAGGGCAATATTTCAATACACAATTTGGCCATTGAGACGCAGGAGGAAGGCAGCGAGGCCGGCTTTATGGTTATCAGGGGGATTGACCTGAGGGGTGGGCAGAAGACAGCTTACATTGACCGGCTTATTCCCGGCTCAAACGCTGTGTGCGTTGAAGATGCTGATATTGCCTCAATCAGTGAATTGTCGGCAGGCTGCGATGGTGAAGGTGAAATTTTGATAGAGTGCGGGCTTCCTGCAAGCGCCAGCCAGCCTTCCTGCACTTTTGCTGAAGGCTCTGGGCAGTACGTTGTTTCAGGGCTTTATCATTCCGGTGTTGTTGAGAGATGTGTTGATGGCGATTCTGATGGCTATCTGCCTGTCGGGTGCGCTGGCGGCTTGGACTGCAATGATGGCGCCAGCACTGTAAATCCTGTGACAGCGGAATTGTGCAACAGCATTGACGATAACTGCAATGGTCAAGCTGATGAGGATAGGGTGTGCAATACTGCTCCTGTGCTGCATGCCCTTGGCAACAGGGCAGGTTCTGAAAACGAGCCCATGTCATTCCCTGTTGCCGCAGCTGATTACGAATATGACAACCTCATGTTCAATGCTACAGGCCTGCCTGCAGGCGCCAAGTTTGACAATGCCACCGCAACGTTCGCATGGACTCCGACATTTGAGCAATCAGGCGCATACGCTGTGGTGTTCAATGTTTCAGATGGCCTGGCTTTTGATTACGAAACGATAAGCATATCCATTGGGAATGTTAACAGGCTGCCGGCTCTTGAGCCAATGCGTAACATTACGGTAAACGAAGATGAAACGCTCATTTTAGAGGCAGTTGCATCCGATCCGGATGGGGACGAGCTGAACTACGCTGTTGCGTCTGTTCCGGATGCCGCCGGCATTGCGTTTGATTCTGGAACAGGCAGGCTTGATTGGACTCCAACGTTTGAGCAGGCCGGAGAATACGAACTCATGATAACTGCAACCGATGGTGAGCTTGATGATGAAGCGCTGTTTAATATTACTGTTCTTGACGTGAACAGGGCTCCCGTTATTGTCAGCCTGGAAAATGTTACAATCAATGAAGACGATGTGCTGAGCATTAAGCTGTCCGCTTCAGATCCTGACGGGGATGGGTTTTACACGCTCCTCACAGGGGTTCCGCCAGAACTGAAAGGCGGCTCATACGATAAGGATTCCATGACGTTTGACTGGAGGCCTGACTTCAACTCTGCGGGAACCTACAGGCTGAGTTTCGTTGCTGGTGATTACAAGCTCACAGCATTTAAGGAGGTCAATCTGACAGTTCTGAACGTTAACAGGCCGCCATATGTAAAAATCGCTTTTGACGCTAAGCCGGATGAACTGCTGCAGGGGGAGGTATTGGCTGTAAGCGAAGGGGACGTTAAGAAATTTGTCGCAGAGGCTTTTGACCCTGATGGCGATGTTTTGGCATACCAGTGGTTCAACGGGGGTATGTCCGTTTCGTCGCTTCCGTATTACCTGTTTTCCCCGGGATGGGAGGATGGGGACAAAAGCAATGTTTTCAAGATTAGTGTAAATGTTAGTGACGGAATCCTGACAGCGAATAATTTTACGCATGTTGTCGTGCACAACACGATGGAATGCCAACCGCAATCCGCCGAGACAGCCCAATGCGGCTTAAGCGCCGGGATTTGCAGGTCAGGAGTCAAAACAAGGTCTTGCAGACCTGATTTCAAGTGGGGTGAATGGAGTGAATGCTCTGATGTAAAGCCTAAGGCTGAGGACTGTGCCACATGGGATGATGACAATTGTGATGGAATTGTTAATGATGGGTGCTCATACGATATTGCCCCCTATTGGCTTAGCTTCAGGGCGATGAGGAATTCCTCAGATGGCGTACTCAGCGAAGCGTTCTTCTATTCGATAATCAACGCTTCAGCTTCTTCAATAGTTGAATTCTTTGGCGAGGTTATAAACATAGGCGAGAGCGATACTCCCCCACTGTCGGGGGTTTGGTACCTCAACGGCAGGTATGCTGCAACTATCCACCTTCCAAAACTCGAATCTGGCAGGTCGTTCCCCGTTTCGCTTGATGTGATTCCATATGAGGGTATGAACACTGCAGCAATTGTCGTTGACCCTGATAACGACCTTTCTGAAATGTTCGAGTTCCACCCTGGTTATAAGATTCCTGAGACAGATAAAACCAGGAATGAGATGGCCTTTCCTGTTAAAGTCCACTTTAACGCAACTTATGCCGGGATTGCAAAGCAGTTGGGCGAGGACAGGTATGCGCTTAACCCAAATCGTGACGCGTGTGAGAAGGTATGGTGCTGGAGGACGTAGACCGACCCCGACTTGAAGAACCTGCCCGGAGGACCCTTCTTCATCATCCATACCACCTTGCCTTCCTCCTGCTC
>CAYUOQ010000160.1:0-2545 GCA_964446445.1 uncultured Methanosarcinales archaeon | reverse complement strand
GAAGCAACTTTTCATTCAGGAGCTTCATTGAACCCCACTCCAAAGTCTGTGTATGTAAACTGGACAGGCGGGAGCTTAGATGCCCCATCATTGCCTGTTTCTGTTATTGACTTAAGGAATGGCTTATAATCCAGCAGTTGGTAATCCAAAAGGTACTTCCTCACCAGCAGCCCGCCATTGGATACATCGACTTCAGTGAGCATTCCAGACTGCAAAACCTTGTCGCCGTTAACGTACATCCCAGGAGTTGAGTAAATGCCTCTCTTGTAAACAAAATGCAGTTTGCTTGTTCCATAACTGACGTTTTCAAGGTAAACAACACCCATGTCGCCTTCAATTTCTGAGTAGTTATACGCTATCGTATTGCCATTGACATCCATTGCTTTGTCCAGCATCCACTTGACAGCGTAAGGCTCCATGCTTGAAACGAGTTCAGATTTTTTGTTGTGGCCGAACCGGTACTCTGTACCGTCTTGTGTCCTGACAAGCCAGTGCTCGCCTTTGTCGTTCTCAATGCTTCCAGGAGAAGTTGACGCTCGTCTTATCAGCAGGCTGCGATCATACTCTGACCTTTATCTTTTCCCTCCATCCTCACCGGTCATAAGGAGCCGCTCATGCATGCCGTTAAAGTTAAGGACGAAAAAGTCATCAGAAGCGTCTGACATCGTACTATTTATATCCCGGTAAATGTAATCGGCGTTAAGCGCCCATCCTGCCCCAACTGGGCTGGGAATAGACTTGGATGCGTGATGGTTATAGGAAAGCTGCAACGAAGGCTCAAGCCCATTTATTCCTGGGGGAACAGCAATAGGGTAAGTATAAGCTGCTGCCCCGGTGAACAAGTTGGTGCTGAACTGCTCCTTGTACTGCAGGTATCCTGCAGCCTTCATGTCCGGCTTTGGCGGCTGCGTAATAACATCAGAGGCTGTTGACATCACCGAAAATGCGCTGGTTGATAGAGATCCAACCTTATTATCAGGGCTTGGCGGCGTGACAAAAACAGGCGTTTCCAAAGGAACTCCAGGCTCTTCAACATCCTCCTCATCAGTTTCAGCGCCCAGCTCCTGAGCCAACGTAGTCGGCGCAACAAGGACAAGCACAGCTACAAGAAGCGCGAGTGCCATGTTCAACTTCAGTGAAGATTCCTGTTTGGAGGTCATTTTACTTAGTTCTCATCAAAATTTGCTCCGTCTCCGGTAATCCCACTCTTGGAAGCAGTTCCGGAGGAGTACTTTTTTGCACAAACGATGATTCTCGTGCCAAATGACATAATTTTAATCATTGAAGTCCGATCCAAGGATTCAAAATTTGTTTTGGATTCTGAAGGTACTTTCCCTTTCAGAAAGGCATAACAAACGCCCCAGTAAGTTTTTATATGTTGCATTAGTCCAATGATTTGGTTTCCGGTTAGAAATGCAATATTCCTAAGCTCTGACACTGAAGTTATTCCCTTAGCACCTTTAGGAAGGTTTTCCGGAATTATGTTAAACACTACCCAATCATAGTTTTTGACAACTTCAAAACCTAGAGTTTTTAAGGCATCTATTATCTGAGGGCGTCTATTTTTAACACTGCCAATTACAAAACAACCAACTCTCATCTGACTTTTAACACTATCGGCATACCCTTCTGCAGAAGACTTTCTTTCTCTGATACGTTCAAAGGTTTCTTTTCCCCCTCGTATTGGAATGTTGACTTTTTCTTAATACGCATCAAAAAAGTCTTTTCTTAAACCAAACAGTTCTTTAAATCTAGCAACAGATTTTTTTGACAGTACAAGCCGTTCCATAAGCTCAACATCATATATATCTAGTGGTAATCTTTTTGCTAAATTATTGATGAAGTCGAATGTTTGTCCTATCACTGTCTTTGGGTTGCCGAATGAAAATCTAATAGAAAAATCGGTGACAACATCAGAAATAGCCCGAACTTGAACTTCGGTTATGCCATCTTTTGTGGAAATTTCAAAGTTATGTGTTTCTGCTTCGGAACTTACGTTATGACAGCCAAGAATTTCAAAAAGACCTTGCAAATGGTCAAGCTTAATCGGCTTTTTCAATTTTGCATAAAACAGATTTACTTCAATTCCCATTTTCATCACCTAGTAAGTTCGTCTTTGATGTATCTTGTGTTGGACCAATCTTCAAAGCCTATCCTGAAAGGATCCCTGATGTGTTCAACTTTCATAGGAATGGAAGAATCGGAAACACCCAATTTCTTGTACGCGACATACCTGTGATGACCATTGTCGATGTATTTACCATATCCTTCATTATCTATAACTTCTATTGGTGCTATCTCCTTTCCTTTTTTTATTTTATTCATATAATCTTCAACTGCTCCAGGGTTAATTTTTGATTGCATTGGTTTTATAGATGAGTGAGTGGAACCAACAATATCTTTACCGTTGTTTGCATTGAACGGAATTCCCGGGGCAGCTCCGCTCTTTGACGCCATCATCTCTTTGGCGCTTGTGAAGACATTTCCGATTGCGGGTCCTGCTTTCTTTGCTGCCCATCCGGCTGTTTTCCCAAATACTTTTCCC
>CAYUOQ010000159.1:0-2635 GCA_964446445.1 uncultured Methanosarcinales archaeon | reverse complement strand
GAAGCTCGCTTATCGCCAGTCTTATAACGCTGGAAGATGTCAGTCCTCGCTTCTTACCCACTTCAACTACCTCGGCTAGCATCTCGGGGGGAAATTGCACCAATTTTGACGCTGTTAAGCTTGTTGCCATATGTGGAACATTTAAGGGATTATATTATTATAGTTAAAGTTTTTTTCACTAAAATTGATTTATACGTGCTAGTTCTACTTAACGAGCTAAAAACACAATATTTATATAGAAGCCATATTTAACATATATTGATGAAAGATGAATTCACAGAAAGATAAGAGAAATACGAAACCCTTTTATCAACAGCCTACTGGCGTAAAACGTGGGAAATATAAGCAAAAGCTAAAGGAACAAACCGACCTGCTCTACAATAAAGGCAGTATCGCCGAAGCCTTCATATTGCTGCTTGCAGGCTTTGAAACCTACAAAGATATGCGTGTTTTCTTCTATGACCTCTTTAGCGACAAGAGCAAGAGTGCTGGAACCTTGTCCCAAAGAATAAAGGAACTGAAAGAGATGAGAGTAGATGGCAAACTTTTGGTAAATGAACAGGGCTGTCATGACAAATGGTCAAAAAAGAAATTTGTAGTAAATTACACAGCCGCGTCTGAACTTTTTATTAAGTTTCTCATATCTGAGGTTCAGAATGCACATAAAAAGTTATCAGATGATTACAGCAGACTTGAACAGCGGAGGCAAATAGTCAGAGCTAATTTAAGACGCAAAACAGGACATTTAACGAATGGGACTTCTACATTAGCGCTTATAGGAATGTATAACGGTCTTATCGTTGATGAATTTTCAAAACAGAAAATGTTTGCGGGAGACATATTAAAGCAGCTTGAAAAATGGACAAGAGAAACTCCTGATATCCTTAAGCGTGTGTTGTTTTATAACATAAAAGCCTATGCACGCAAGCTAATCCCCACAGGGTTAAATTTTGACAACTTGGCAGACTTCTGGAGAGGATTTGCATTAGGGACAACAAAGAGAGGACTTGACTATTATGGTATGCCCTCTGGCGATGTCGCCCGTAAACTGGAAGAATTAAGAAATCTGTTGAGTGATTATGCGAACCTCTACTATTTCAAGCCCGAAGTCCTAGTAATTGAGCTTCCACACCATACTCGGTGGTTGGAGGAAATAGAACCGCAAATAGATTCCTTTGAAAGTGAGCAGCCGGAAAAAGAAATGCTAGAAGGCAAATTTGCTTATGAGACAGATGAGGGGGTGATGCCAAAGAAATCGTGATGGCTGGCTGAAAAATAATTTGTGATTTGCCTTTAATTTATTTAAATAGTTTGTTGTTTGAACTGGTTAAAAAAGAAAAAAGGCAGGACCGGATATGCCTAAATGAGCAACCATCAATTGGAAGATTATCTGCCAGTTTTATATTCAACTTTTTCTTTTTTATTAGATTACAGATAAATTTAAGTAACGTTCCAATACCCTTTCAGATAAACCCTTTCCTAAAGGGGTCACGCGGGGGTGGCAGAGCCTGGTCAAATGCGCAAGCTTCAGACAACCTTTTTGCTTGCAAAAAGGTTGACCAAAAAGAAGGAAAAAGCTTGTCCCTTAGTGGGTGCGCGTGTTCGAATCACGTCCCCCGCATACAACCCTTTTAAAAAAAGGGTTGATCCAAAACTAATCTTCTTAGAAAGAAGGTTGTTCGCCGCGAAGGAACGAACGTAAAGCCCCCTTCCCTTCACTAAACTATAAAAAGTCGCGTGCATTACCAATCATCCATGCCAGGAAGAATGGAGAAACCGAAAGACAAAAGGCTTACTCACAACACAATGAAGGCTGTAAGGTTTCACGAGTTTGGAGGTCCGGAAGTCCTAACTTACGAGGAAGCGCCAAGGCCCGTGCCGGAAGTGGGGGAAGCCATTGTCAAAGTCAAGGCAGCGTCAATCAACCACATAGATTTTTGGGCAGAGAAAGGAAGCTATTACAAGCCTGAACTGCCCCACATCCCCGGCGCAGATGTTGCTGGCGTCGTTGAGGAAATAAAGGGAGGCGATACATCCCTTATCGGAAGAAATGTCATGGCTTATCCGGTACTTGCCTGCTTCCACTGCAAATACTGTATTGAGGGAAACCACAATCTCTGTATTAACTACAAAACATTGGGAGCACAGGTAAACGGAAGCTACGCTGAATATGTAAAGGTCCCACTGAAAAACCTTATGGGGATACCACAGGGGGTAAGCTTTGAAATTGCAGCATCAATCCCACTCACCTTCACAACAGCCTACCACATGCTTGTCGAAAGGGCAAAATTGCAGCCCAATGAGACTGTCCTTGTGCTGGGCGCCGGAGCAGGGGTTGGCGTTGCAGCCATCAAAATAGCTTCTTTCCTTGGCGCAAAGGTAATTGCAGCCACGTCAAGCGAGGAAAAAATGCTCAAGGCAGAAAAAATAGGAGCCGAAAGGGCAATAGACTACACTGAGAACAGCTGGCTTGCCGAAGTAATGACTGCAACGAAAAACAAGGGCGTTGACGTTGTTATTGATCACACTGGCGCTGAAAATTTTACGACTGCCATCCGATGCCTGGCAAAAAATGGCAGATTGGTCAACTGTGGCGTCACAATAGGAAACGAGGCAACAATAAACATCAGAGAGC
>CAYUOQ010000158.1:356-2638 GCA_964446445.1 uncultured Methanosarcinales archaeon | reverse complement strand
AAGGTGTTGAAGGATTTGAGAAAGTAGGGCAGCGACTTATTGATTCAGAGCCAAAAAGCCCGATGTTTGAAGCCAAAAAAGCTCTTGAGCTTAAGGAAAAGGGAAAAACCATTCAGAAGTTTGAGGAGTTTATTGAAACAAGCAAGGGAAATACAGACCTTGACATAACCTATGTGGATGGTGGTGTGACCAAATATTTGGAAACTTCTGCTTACAACTGGAATAAAGCGTCTGGCGAGGCTATTAAAGATATAAGGTTAAAGCTTGAAAAATACATTAGGCACGCAGGAGATGCTTCCAAAGTCAAGTTTGCATCAGAGCAGGGTGTTACGCCTGCAGTTAAACAGTTATTAGATGATTTAAGCATTGAGCTTATATGAGGTGGACTACAAAATGGGAAATAATACATGGGTGAATTTTGTTTTCAGGAATGATGAAGGAATTCAAACACTGGAAAAAACCATGATGGAAAACTTCCTTAAAGCTGTTGCAGGAGATGTGTGTTCCAAGGAGAAATTAGCTGAGATTACTCAGAACATGGTCACCTCAGCAATAGGCCGTGATAGGTATGGGCGTGTCGAGATACCGGTAAATAACCTGTACTGGTTTGGGGTTACAGCTTATGCAGAAAAATTGGTTAATTTTAGTTTGCTAGTTGAAGATTTTTATATGTTAAATGAGCCAGCCATGTTAGACTTCTCAAGGAGAGTGCACTCGGCATTCAAATTGATGAAACCTTGGTATGGGTACGCGGAAACCGATGAAAGCTCGGATAAACTTTGGGAGAAGTATAAAGTTAAATTTAAGCCTGATGCGCATGTTTGCTGGATTAATTACTATAGCCCTGGGCTTGCAGACGAGTTGGGAAGGGATAGGATTTTATCAGCATCAAAAGCAACATCTAATGAACTTGGAGATATAACTATTGATGAGCTTTCTGGTGGAGCTATTATTTTGCAGGTAGGAAAAATGCCGGGGTATGTTCAAAATATCCCTAAAACAAGGGCAATAGAAACCGCGCTGTTTGGGGGGCCATGCAAATATGATGCAAAAAAGGTCTAAAAGGATGAAATACCAAAAACATACTGCGATGAGCGTATTGGCAACTTTGATGCTGTTCTCAGTGCTGTTATTTTCACAGATTTCATTTGCCAAAGCCGCTGACGCCACGGACGATCTACTCGCGAAGCAGTCCAGGCTGGTTAGCAAATGGGGCGCAAAGACAGCTGATGACATTGTCTCAAAATGCTTCCTTGGCATCTGTTACGGTAACAGAATAGACGACATGAACAAACTCCTCAAGGAGCTACCAGACAACGCAGTTGATGCTTTAAAATCGGAAAATGCGGCAGGAATAATCAGTGACAAAAGTTTGAATACAATAACAGAAGCACTTTCAAAACTTAAAGGCGTCACTAATTACGGGGAAGTTGCCAGCAATCTTGCGAAACAAGCTACATGGACTGGCTTTTCAAATCAGTTAAAACAAGCCCTTAAACTCGAGAAATCTGGCAAAACAGTTTTAGAGTTTGAGAGGCCCATCCCAGGGACGAAAGTTGACATAGTTTATAGAAACGCAGGCTCGGCCACTGAAATATTTATGGAAACCAAGAACACTGTTTCTGAGAGTGCTAATGCAATTTCTGACCTAAAAAAACAACTGGATAAATATCATGCTGTTACAAACTCCTGGGACAGGGTGAGATTGACCGCTAGTAATTCAATCACACAAAAGGCAAAGGATGCTCTCATCAAAGAATTTGGGAGCGATGGTCAAAATATAGTAAATAAACTGCTAAGTGGGTGATTAAAATGACACAATTTATACGGGTAAAATATAATGGCATGAAGGGAAATTTTAGTGAGAACTTCTTAAGCAATTTGATACAAAGTTTATTGCCTGGCTGTAGTACTGTTGAAACAGTAAATGGCCCAGAAGTAGATATTAAAAAAACGTCGCTGGCATCAGTCATTAAACTGTTCTACAATGATGGCCAAGGCGGTTCACTCTATTTTAACCTCAAAGATTTCCACTTCGGAGTCTGTGCAGTGCCGCAAAAAACAGGAATTGAACTTGTAATTAGCATAGACCACCACATGTTACTGGATCGAAGAATTGGCGAACAAGTTGCTGCGGAGTTTATTAAAAGAGCTACAGCTATTTACAACTGTGTGAACCCAGATTACGCAATTGGTGACTGGGAGGAGATTATCGACAGGAAAGGCATTACTTACAAAAGTGAAGTCTTCTGGATTAACTTTTACGGACCTGAAATAGTAAG
>CAYUOQ010000158.1:0-346 GCA_964446445.1 uncultured Methanosarcinales archaeon | reverse complement strand
TAGAAGATCTTGCAAATGGAGGCATGCTGCTGCTAAGGGGAAGAGCACCCGATGAAAATAGCGAGCACAGAGAAGGCATCAGAGAACACTTATTCGGAAAGAGAAGCCTAATTGACAGGGTACTGAAAAGGCATAAATGAGCGTAAATGCTGTAGTGGTCGGGAAGAAACTTATGTCTTTCCGCATTACTTTTTGCGCCAATTGGTTAAGGCCAGAGGAGTCCATCTTGACGAAGGATTCGCAGAAAAATATGCAAGGGAATTAGGAATAAAATGACGCAGGTAAACTGAAAATGGACAACAAAACACTTTCACTGGTTGCTTTGGTATTGGATAATGATTTTTAC
>CAYUOQ010000157.1:0-2641 GCA_964446445.1 uncultured Methanosarcinales archaeon | reverse complement strand
TAAAAATCACCGTATGATATCAAGATGTCACCAAGGTAAAGAACTTCAGTGACGTTTGGCATGTGGAGGCGGGCAGTTGCTTCATTCTCGAGCCTTGCTACAGAACCGTCTTTCAGCTTGACAATAGGTCCTTCTATTGAATCGCAAGGTGTTATGGCTGCTGCCTTGCCAGGCCTTTCCAGTTTCAGCTGCGTGCCCGTTGCAACAAACCGGTCAAGGACAATCATGGTTGCAGGATGGACACCTGCTGCGGAGTAACCACTCATCCTTGTCTTCCCATACCTTAGCCTGAATCCTCCGTGCCTTAAAGGGTGTGTGATAACAGGCCTTCCTGCAACAAGGTCCGTTATGAACGTGTAATCTGGAGATATTTTCCTTACATCATCTGCCTTTTCCTTGCTGTGGCTTTTCTTTTTCTTCTGCAGTACAATGAACTTTTCAAGGAAAGACCAGTCTATGTCAAAAGCGCCCTGGATTCGCTTCAGCTCCTTCCAAAGCTTGGCCGCCTTGAAGGCAAGCATCGAAACGACAAGGCACATACCCCCCCTGATGCGGTTGGTTTCCACCCTTGGCAAGTCCTTGTAATTGCTAACTTCAAATTTTTCAGTAGGGTCGCCGTCGACTTCAACAGGGCAGCTTTTAACCAGCAGCTCAATCTCTTCCTCGCTTGGCTTGTATTGAAGGTTTGTAATGCGCTCGTGATAATCATCAAGCTCTGCCGCAAAACGTTTTACCTCAGTTTCGTCCGGGTCATAAGTTGAAAAACCTGCTTTCCTTCCCAGGAAGTCTGTTATGACAAGGCAAAATGCTGCGGCTGTCCCCCCTGCACCCCTTATCGGACCTGCAAAAACTGGCGCAAGGTATTCCTTGCCATCCTTACGCTTTTTAACTCTTAACTCAATGAAGCCCTCCAATGGGGCGGACACGACGCCTGTTGTATGGTACGCAAAGCCTGTTCGAATCCCCATTTCCAAGGCTTCCCTTCGGTCATTGAACTTGCAAAATTTTTCCTCTGCAACCTCTGCCGCAATTGTTAGGGCAACTTCCCATGCAAGTGCCCCATACGTGTTTTCGAGCTCCTGTATTCTTTCAGCCACCCCGCTTCCAACAAGGGCAGGACATATGGCGGATACAAGCCCTACAACACGCTCAGCCAGGTTTTTTGCAAGGGGAATGTCGACAACATTCTCAGGATCGTTGCCTTTTGCCCTTGCCGTCTCGGCAACAGAATAAGCGTGAACAAGCAGTTCATCAATCTTCCTGAAGTAAGCTTCCATTCCATTCGTAGCTTCAACTGTTCCCTTATTTTCTGTCATTTTTATTTCCCAAAATTGATTATCTTGATTGCCCTCGTTTTAAGGTTCATGACCGGAAGTCTGGATGGCTGTGGGTTGTGGCCCATGCGTTCCTGAAATTTCGTCATGCCTTGCCAGCAGGAGCAATTTATTAGTGATATGCCGCGATAATCTGAAACAGAGGTTCTGTGGATGTGGCCTGTTGCAAAAATATCTGGCACAACGCCTATGAAAAGCGGGTCAGTTGACTCGTCAGGCAAGATGAGTGTGGATGTATGGGCGGGGGCTAAATGCCTCCTTTGCAGAAGGAAAGTCATTATAAGGTCAGCCCGTTCATAACCTCCATTTTTCCTAATCGAGTCAACGTTTGCAACATAATAGTCAAAGCTGTAACCATGGTAGATAAGAACATCAAAGCCGGAAAAAATTGAAGCTGCGTCTATGTTGACAATTGCCGGGGTAGAGACAAGATTCACATTTGGAAGCTTGAGCAAGGGAGCTGCAAAATCCGGGGAAAAGGCTGTCTGAGGTTCTGCGGCACGGACTGCATCGTGATTTCCCGGGGAGATTATAATCTTGATGTGTTTTGGTATTTCTGAAAGGAACTCTGCGCACATTTCATACTGGGCAACAACGTCCTTGACCGATAGCTCGTCATATTGGTCTTGGTAAACACCCACTCCATCAACAATGTCGCCCGCAATAATCACATATTTGACCTTCCCTGCAATTTCCTTTTGCGAAGGATTTCCAAGCTCCCCCTTAATCCATTTCAGGAATTTCCGGAAATCCTCCTCTAAAAACTGGCTTGAACCGAAGTGAAGATCAGACATGAATGCAGCATAGCCTTCAGTTGGCGAATGCTTTGGTTCCAGAATCGGAACGTCAGGCAGTATAATGTTGGTTGCAAAGATAGCAGAATTCCTTGAGCTTCCGTTTATTCCAATGACCTCATCAAAAACAAGGTTTTGCGCCTTCTCAAAAACATCCTTTCTGCTTTTGCTGACAATCACGTTAATCGAGCCTGTCTGATCCTCAGCCACAATCAATAGGTTGCCATTCTTTGTCTGCTGCTTATCCTTCACCATGCCTATGATTGAAACTGTTTCCGAAGTGCCATTTGATTTCAGGCGCGCAATTTGGGTGAGGCCTGACAATTCAGGCCTTTGCACCAGGATTCCTTGGATTAGCCTATAGCGGGAAAGGTAATAATTGATAAAATCTGAAACCTGCCTCTTGCCGGGGATTGAATCGTATGAAAATAGGACTTTTACCTGCGATTCTTCTTGTATTGGGCTTGCCGGCTTCTGGCTTGAAAGGGACTTTAAGTAAGGGGAATACAAGCC
>CAYUOQ010000156.1:2095-2704 GCA_964446445.1 uncultured Methanosarcinales archaeon | reverse complement strand
TCTTCCGATCTTTCAGCGCCAACAGCAATATTGTGTGTCTGGAAGCCTGAATTTTTGAACTGGATGACCAGCTCTGCAACGGTGATTCCTTTTGCCAACTTAATGTCATTGACCGGCGCTAATTCCTTTTTCATCAGGCGCATGGTAAAAAAGGTATGTTAAAAACTTTATTCATTTTCCAAGGAGTCATAGAAAACTATTTAAATTCAATTTCTTAAAAATTTTAATAAGTTTAGGGTGTGCAGGACTGATATTTTGATGGCAGGGAAAAAAGTTTCAAGCGAAATTCCACTTTTTGAGCTTACTCTCAGGAAATATGAGAAGCCTCAGGTGAAGAAGGAAAGGGACTTGGTTAAGAGGCTTTGCCTTAGCCTTGGCGTCCTGCAGCCAGGCGATTCTCGCGATGTCATTGTTGATGTCTTGCATGTGCTTTTTAAAAACAAAAAAAGGAAGAACTTGATGAGCATTGAAAACATTGAGAAGAAGATCATAATCAACCGGAAGCTGCACAAGCTTCCCTTGCAGGGTATTGCGCCTTCAAACATCCGAAGGCAAATCAAGAGATTGAGGAACCTGATGATAGTTGAGAAGGTGAAGAGCAAGTACAGG
>CAYUOQ010000156.1:0-2039 GCA_964446445.1 uncultured Methanosarcinales archaeon | reverse complement strand
TTCAGAAAAGATTGAGAAGTTTCTCCTGCAGGGCGTTCTCCAGCGGGTCAAGGAATACCTTTCTGCCGCCGATGAACTGTTTTCCAGGAAATGAATACCCGTCGCTAGAATAGCAAGATTTAAATAGAAGTATTGACAAAAAGTTATTTGCTCCTCGAGAAATGCAAGAAGTTTTTCAGGAGAATTTCGCTCTTGGGCGAAAAATAAAAAATTGGGGGTGCACTGAATGGCACAAAAAGTAGCAAAAGTAGGTGTTAAGAAGCAAGACGGATACCTTTACTTCGTTGACAAGAAGGGCAACGTCGCCAGGGCCAAGATGGTCAGGGGCGGAAAGAAGAAAGGAAAGCAGAAGCAGGAAGTCGTTGCCAAGGCTGGCGTCAAGAAGGAGAAGGGATACCTTTACTTCATAGATGGCCAGGGTGACATTTCAAGGGCCAAGATTGCAAGAGGAAGGTAAAT
Organism: uncultured Methanosarcinales archaeon; assembly: GCA_964446445.1. Lineage (GTDB taxonomy): Archaea > Nanobdellota > Nanobdellia > Woesearchaeales > UBA10216 > UBA10216. The sequence goes on along the minus strand of CAYUOQ010000156.1, from coordinate 1,580 downwards.
AATACCTTCTTTTTTCTTTATTTTTTTCTAATTTTTTTTAGGAAGGCAGATTCATTTCTTTTTTGAATCTTTGGCCATCCCCCTAAGGCTGCTTATTGCCGCTATGGGGTCTTCGCTCTCGTAGATGTATGAACCTGCAACAAGTATGTCTGCGCCGGCTGCTACAGCCTGCCGTGCAGTATCTCCGTTTATTCCGCCGTCAACTTCTATTTCAACATCAAGCTTTTCCTTATCTATAGTTTCCCTTAGCTTCTTTATTTTTGGCAGCATGCTTTTTATGAAGGATTGGCCTCCGAAGCCTGGGTTCACGGTCATTAGAAGTACTACATCAACATCATTCAGTATGTTTTCAATTGCGGAAAGGGGTGTTGCAGGGTTCAGGACAACGCCAGCCATTGCTCCTTTTTTCTTGATGTTTGAGATTGTCCTGTGAAGGTGCGTTGCTGTTTCAACGTGGACGGTAAGAAGGTTTGCGCCTGCATCAATAAAGTTGTCAATGTATACGTCTGGATTGGAAACCATCAAGTGGACATCAAAGGGAATCTTTGTTACTACCCTTATGCTTCTGATGACTGGCAAACCAAGTGTTATGTTCGGCACGAAATGGCCGTCCATTACGTCAATGTGGAGCATATCAACATATTTTTCGACTTTGCGGATTTCGTCAGCCAGCTTGCTGAAATCTGCAGAAAGTATTGAGGGAGCTATCTTCACCATTTTTTTCAGGTTTAGCAAGTTTTCTTGTATTATTTAAATCTTTCTTGTGGCTGTGGCTGCGAAGATTTGCAAATCTTTTTAAATCGACTTTCCGAGGGTAAACTGGTGGTAAAATAACAGGCTTTGCTGAAGAGCTCCAAAGGATTGGGGCTGATGCAGTTAGGTTTGAGAATGGCTTTGTTCTGGAGGATTTGCTGAATCTGGGTGAAATAAGCAGGGGAGATTTTTTTTCAAGTTCTCAAAGGCTTTGCGACGCTTATAGTGACCTTTTAAGCGTATGCAGGGCAGCCTGGATGGGGAGGTTTGGCGTGCTTGCAGGGAATGAGGAGCTGGCTGCTCGCATACTCAATCATGATGATTGTGCCACAAGTGCAGTTAGCGTTTTGAGCCTTTCAATTGAATCCGATTCAAGCCTTGAAAAAATCCTTTTTGCCTGCTATGAGATTGGACGCGTTTATCTGAGCGTTGTACCTTACTTTGTAACCGGAGACAAAAGTTTACTTATTGCCAATTACACTGCCAATTTGCCAGGAATGTTATCAATTGGCAGTCCTCCTGTCCAGAAAAGGTTCGAAACGCCGGCTTTGGAATTTTTTTCTGACGAGTTTATAGCGATTTACCAACTTTTAAAGAACGCAGCCGAGCACGGAACAACCTCGGTTCCTGTTTCAATAGGTATCCGGGAAGTTGATTATGGGGGCAAGCCAATGCGCATACTCGAGGTGACTGATTCTGGCCTTGGCATTTCCCGCCAGGACTTTTTGCGTTTGTTTGACCCTTATCTTCCGAGGCAACGTGATAGGAGGCTTGGGCTTAGGGTTGTCAGGCGCATAGCAGAACTTAGGAGTGGCTGGATTGAAGTT
>CAYUOQ010000155.1:0-2795 GCA_964446445.1 uncultured Methanosarcinales archaeon | reverse complement strand
CCTGAACCCTGAGTTTCTCATCCGTGTTCCTGTCGCCTAGCTCGTTAAGGCGCTTGTTGAGAGAGAGCATTTTGTCAACAAGCTTCTCTATCTCTTTGGAGGGCGCTTTGGCGATAGGCACATTACCAAAATATTTCCAAATTAGTTGATAGCCGCCACGAATCTGCGTGCATACATTCGAAATCAAGAACCAGCCTAGCCTTGAGTTTAATATTCCAAGAAGCTTTTTATCATCAGTTGGAACAAAGAAGTTTGCATTGTTGCAAAAATATCCTTTTGTATCCAATGTAAACCTCGGACTCGTGGTTATTACGCCATACAATATCTTTGTTTTTTCAAACTCTTTAAAGTAGGCAATTACATCTTGAATCTCGTACCATTCATAGTCTCCGGGTTTCCTTCCAACAGCGCGGCGCTCATCTTTCTTTGGCATTAACTTTATCTTAAACTGCTCAAGGTACTTTTTAATAGCAGGATATTTACCTATATCTATTCCCCTTCGTGTGAAAATCAGATATTTCTTCGAAGGCTTAACATTATAACGTCTTACATCTGCGCCAGTTAAAAAAGGCTTTATTATTTCCGAACTTTTAGGATCCGACATTATCAGTTTATGCTTAGTCTCTTCAGAAATAACAAATGCCTCGTTAAGTCCTGTAAGAACTCCTCGATAAACTTCATTTTTAATATATGTTTTAAGCGGCATACTCACACTTTTCAATTTATCCATAATTTTTGATGATAACCTTGTCTGGACATTCCACCCTACATCATCCAATTCATTCTGATCCATGATAAATTTATTTTCCTCAACGAAAGCATGCAATGAAGAGAAAGAAAGGTTATCAATCTTGCAAACAAGCATCTTTCTATTTTGTTTAGGTGTCTTTTTTATTATTAAAATACACGGATAGGTAGCCGCATCCTTAAATACCGGCAAATCGCCAAAGTCCATAAACTGCTCAATCCAGAATTTATTCAAGAATTTTCTGAGGGGCAGTCCATAACCTGCTTTAAGCCATTTATTTGAAACAATCATCCCCAAGTAGCCACCTGGCTTTAATACTTTAAACTCACGCTCAAAAAAATAAGCAAAAATATCTGCCGTTCCATGATAAACTTCGTAATTCGTCTCCAAGTAATGTTTAATGGGCAAAAATTCCTCCTGTCTGACATAAGGCGGATTCCCCACCACCACGTCAAACCCGCCTTTTTTCATTATTTCAGAGAATTGTTCTTCCCACTTGAAGGCCCTTTCAGAAACAGCAGGGTCATCTATAAGGCTGTTGCCGACTTTGACGTTGTTCTGGAGCATTGGAAGCAGCTTTTTCTTCTCAACTGCTTTAAGCATTAGGTTAAGCTGGGCTATCTCAACCGCCTTCGGGTCCAAATCAACCCCGAAAATGTTGTTTGTCAGGATGTCCTTCTTTTTGCTGAAAGGCAGCTCTTCGCCATTTTTTTGTTTATATGCCTCACTTACCACATCAAAGGCTTTTATGAGGAATGAGCCTGAGCCGCAAGCCGGATCTAGAACTTTAATGTCTTTTATCTCGTCAGCTTTCTTTCCCCTTAGCAGCTCTCCAAGCGTATTTTTAACGATGTAATCAACAATGTAGGGAGGCGTATAGTAAATGCCCAGCTGCTTTCTGTGATTTGGTGTGTCTGTCACCTTCACCCTTTTGGCAGTTTGCCGCAATACATGGCCCAGGTAGTTTTCGTAGATGCTTCCCAGAACATCGGCTTCAATTAAAGAGAAGTCGTATCTAATGGACTTATCTTTGGTACGGTAAAGCCCATCCAGCACCAATGCAAGCACTTCATTAGTTATGGCCAACTTATCACAGCTATGCGGCAAGAAAAGTTTGCTGTCATAGTTTTCATTAAAATATTCGAAAATTTTCACCAACCCGCCAAACAAGCTCTTTCGTGAACTTGACTTCCAGTCTTCCAGCAGCTGGTGCAGCAGCTTTTCCTCAAAGTCCCTGTCTTCGCATGTCCTTATAAAAATCAGCCTGTCGAGAATTCTTTGAACAGATTCGTCCAACTCTTTTTCGGTACCGCTGACTTTTTTGTTATCGGAATGCTTGTTAATGTCTTTAGTTAACCATTCTCTCCACTCCATCAAGTCCGCTAGAATCTGTTCTCCAACCTCAACTTTCTTAGGCCCAACAGCGTAACGCTGGCCCCATGCCTCAAGCGCATTGCCTTCTATGCTCTCCTTGCTTAAAAGCCACAAGTCCTCAAACCTGTCGAGAAACTGTTTGTAGGATAGCCTTAGCTTTGCATTTTGCAGCGGATTTTGAAGCTTAAGGTCAGCGTTAAACAAGATAATTTTTTCAAAGTTTGTAAGCACAGCCCATGAGATGCCTTTGTGCCAAGCGTAATCAACAGCTTGCTCCGAGTATTCGAGCTTGTCTAGGTCCGCTCGTAACGGCTTGGCTTCAACAACCAGCTTCAGAGCCTCGTTAATCCTGAAACCATAGTCTACCCTTCCTTTGGAAACTTTGTCCTCAGCAGTAACTTCCTCAGTTTCTGTAGCCCAGCCAAGCGTTTTGAATAAGGGAAGAATAAAGTCTTTTTTTGTCCTTTCTTCGTTATATTGCTTTACTTTGCCTTCGGCAACTATCGCTTCGTACTTCGCTATAAGCTTCCTAAGCTCCTCCTTTGCCGCTTCTTTGTCAGGCATGAAAGCTGCTGCTGCCTGCTTATTTTATAAACGTTTTGCAACGCTTTCCGCAAGCCAAATCACAACCTTTAAATATTTCTGTTAAGGCGCGATAGGGCATGACGATTGC
>CAYUOQ010000154.1:0-2809 GCA_964446445.1 uncultured Methanosarcinales archaeon | reverse complement strand
ACCAGAGTAATACTTTTAATGGGTGATGAGATTATGGAAAGTGACCTTGAAATGGTGCCTTCGAAGCTTACGAAGCGCCTAATACGGGATGCTGAGGAGCTCATAAAGGAAGGCTTGTACGCAAGCAAGTCTGAGCTGATAAGGGATGCTGTCCGGCAACTGATAAACAGGACAAAAGCGGCACGGCTGGAAGCTGCAATAAAAGAAGATGTTGAATGGGGGCTCCACGGCAAATGAGTGTAACAGAACCCGCAGTGTCAAACTCCGGGCCGATAATGCACCTGAATGAAATAGGAGCGCTAAAGGCATTTGGAATATTCAAGCAGGTTTACATCCCTCCAGAAGTGGATAAAGAAACTGCGCACATAAAAAAACCGAGTGCGATTCGAATAAGCGAATTGAGCGCTGCAGCCAAAGACCTTGCAAAATTGCTGATTATCGAAAACGCAGTTGACATTGGAGAAGCACAGGCAATAGCCCTCGCAGCCAGCAGGGGAATACAAATTTTCCTGACAGATGATTTAGCAGCAAGGGACGCGGCAAAGCAGCAAAACCTTGAGCCTCACGGCACTCTTGGAATTTTGCTCAAGGCATTCAGGGAAGGCATCATAACAAAAAATACTGCAGTCTCCTTTGTTGAACAGCTTCATACAAGTTCAACACTTTTCCTGACGAAAGATTTGGTTGAATGGATAAAGGCGGAAATAGAGAAATTCAGAGAAGCATAATATCCCCGCACCCGGACTTTCAGCCTCGCTCGTTTTTTGGTCGAGCTTTTTGTTCGCCACAGCGAATAAAAAGGTCGTTTGAACCGGGAATCCCTCGGGCGCGGCTGACTGCCACTCATCCTATCTCTTGTGGAGAAAAGTTATGGCAGCGATTTTCATCTACAGCCGAGTGCTCTGCCAGGTTGAGCTATGCGGGGATAACTCAAGAAGTTTGAAAGTTGCTTATAAAGGTTATGGCAGAATTGCAAAATCAGGAATGCGCAGCCGCTTTCTATACGCCCGCCTCCAAAGAGGGATTAGTTCACGGCTTTATGGTCACCGTATTTGAATGAGTAAGGAACTTTGCATTCTTCTCCGTGTAGAACCTCAATGAAGCTTTTGGAAGGACAAACGTTCCCAGAATACTCAGCTTTGACCGTATCTTATAGGCCACTATGCGCTCCTCATGCCTGTCAAGGTTCTCAAACTCCCACTTTACAACAGACCCCCTGCCATCATTGAAAACTGTTGCAGGCTTAAGGGTGCCCATTGAATCGTGCTCGACTTCGGCAATCATGGGCACACGATCCATCAAAGTAAGCTTGACATAGGGCTGGGAGGACCTGTTCCTTATGCGCAGGACTGCCTTCAGTTCGGAAACGCCGCCCTCCTTGTAGCTGATTGCACTTGCCTCCTTTATTAGCTGAACCGGGCTTTGGAAGAAGCGATAACCTGCAAGGAACAACAGGCCAAGCAGCAACAGGTAAAACAGGGAGCGATAGTTTTCAACAACCTGGACAGTAGTTGTCTCCTGGGGCTTCAGTTCAAGCTCCCACGCCTGGAATTTGGAAGAGTCCTTGCTGATGCTGAAAGACTTCGGGCTTGACCTGATGAAAAAGGACTTAAGGAGGTTTGTTTTGAAATCAACAGTTTTCGCACTTTTAACATTGCCATCATTGATATAAATGGTCTCATTAGTCCACTTCAACAGCGAGCCTTTCCTTTCTGAACTGATTGCCTTAATTTCGGAATAGCTTATAACTTCAAACTTTTCAAAGATTGTAGGCTCCAGCCTCTTGCCATCGACAACAAGGACAACCCTCAGCGTATCCTTCACAGGCGGAGTTGAAGCATCAAACTTAATGCTGGTTTTAACTTCCTTGCTTTCAAGGGGACCAAGCATTGTCCCAACTTCCTTTCTGATCAGGCCAGTGGAAACACTTGTTAAAAGTATCTTCATGTCAGAAATATTCTTTGGATTCCTGTTGACCAGGTTGACCTTTATCATAAATTCTTTCCTCGGGTCAATCTGGGCAGGGATTTCAACAATCCTGCTAACGGCCGCCAGATACTCGCGCAAAAGCTGCTGGCTTGAGCGAATATTGATATAAGCCGGGAATTCCGTTGATTCACCGCTTCCGGCAGCAACCACTTCCATGTTCAAAGTCTTTACGCCTGGCGGAAAATTATCCGTGGGCTTAAGGAAGAGCTTGACAGTTCGTGATGATGAAGCAGGAATGTCAACACCCGAAAAGTAGTCTGTCAAAGGATCCGACTGAACACTCCACTCCACATCTGTTGCCTTTATCCTGAACCTTTCGTTGAAATTGGCCAGGTTTGTTATTTTCAAGTCAACTTCTGCCTGGCCATCAATGAAGATAGAATTGTTAACCGGAATCATGGTAACTGAGAAGCTTCCCAAGTCCTTGCTTTCCTGGCCTGAAACGTCAAGGGCAAGAAACAGGAAAACAACCAACAATGAGAATAGCACACCTTTTTGAAAACTTTGAACCATACAGCACAACTCCGAACAGAATTTTGTGTTCTTGTATTTAAATAGTTTGCTGTGACTGCTAAAAAATTGAAAGTTATGATAATGGGGCCGCCAGGAATCGAATTCCCGCGACACTCATTTTGCTAGTGCCGCCCCGGGTTATACCCACCCCAAGGGTATGTCGTACCGACTGGACCACGGCCCCACAACCTTTTTACCAAAAAAAGGTTAATCAAAAATGAAACAGGGCAGATTTAAAAAGGTTTGTTGCTTAGGCAAAGTCAACTAGCCCGTGTTTGACGGGCTAGAGCTGTTCTTCTGTTGAAGT
>CAYUOQ010000153.1:0-2826 GCA_964446445.1 uncultured Methanosarcinales archaeon | reverse complement strand
AAAAAGTCAGACACCATCTGACCAATTAAGCTGGAGCCACTACACAGAGCTGTTGTCAATTGAAGAAGACCGTGCTGATTGAGTGAGCACAAAAAGGGCAGCTTTTATTCCTTCTCCAGGTTAGGGCTTTTCTTTATTGAGATGAGGGAAGGTAGCGGGAGCTGTGATGTTAAGCTTTTCCCGTATTTCAAAAATTATAAATATGTCCTATCATCTTATATAGTAAGAATGAACGACGACGATCTGGCTGTTGCGCTTCTGGTTGGAATTAGCATAATTATCTTACTGTTGGTTTTGTCTCTTCCAGTAACTGGTACTGTTTTTGGCCAAGAAATAAAATTGCCTTTAATCGGTTGGGTAGGTTTTGCCGCTTTTGCCGTTATAGCACTATTCCTATATTTTAAACATCGAGCGTAAAAATATGGAAAAAGCTGACCTCGAATTAGAACGTTTGAAACTCCAAAAGGCGCAAATTGAATCACAAAATCAAAGCACGAAACTTCTTCAACAAGCCCTTGAGAAAGCTTTGCCTGTTGTTGAAAAATATTTTAATGCTAAACTTGAAAGAGTTGAAAGCCCAAAAGTTAGGTGGTCGATTATCGGTTTTATTGGAATATTGTTAATGGTTCTCGTCATGACTAGTTTTTTAGTTTATAAGGGCAAGCTTGATTCAAGCAATTTTACATTTTTGCTTGGCACATTAATAGGTGCGACAATTAGTCTTTTAGGTGATGTTATTCTACCTAAAGAATAAAACTGCTTTGAATACACGCATTAAGTATTTGCTTGTTTCTAGTCAGGAGAGGCGGCTTCCAGTTCTATACGCTGCTACTTCTTCGCTTTGGATTGTTTGACGTTTACCACTTCTTCTGCCTTTTTCCCAGATTTTAAAAAGGCAGCAATGCTTATAAGTATGGCTATTACGCTGAGTGGGAGTTCCCACTGTTCGAAAGGTGTTCGAACATGGTATTCCTTCTTGTCTGTAAATGTATAAATTGTAGCATTGCGGAAGCAATGAAATGCTGCAGAGAGTTCATAATTTCCACCTTCACTTCTGGGTGTGGGCTCAAGGGAACCTTCAAACTGAAGTTCTTGAAAACCTTCATCGCTAAACTGGTTGGATAGATTGAAGTCGCTAACACCAAATCTAGTAAGTTCCCCTTGCCTAGCTACTCCCTGTTGAAATTCGCCGCCTACTGTCTGACACGCGTACTTGAAAGTTTCTGGTGGATGAACAACCTCCCAATCTCCTAATTGCGTTCTGCGTCTTATAGAGCCATTTTGCAGACTAATATTCACAGAACCTTCTGGAAACAAACTCACTAAAGCCTCATCGCATGCCCCAGCACCTTGGATGTACACTCTATACTTTAGGGATTCGGTTTGTGCAACGCTTTTGTCAAACAGACTCAGATGAATGATATACTCAGGTTTAGCTGCTGCCGAAAGCATGCTCAATAAGAGCAACACTACCATAAAAGCTGTAAACTTCATGTTAAAAACCTAAATGGCAAGAACAATTTAAATCTTTTGCAAATAATCCTGATTATTTGTCTTAGTGGGTTAAAATAGAAAAAGGGGCATTATTTTGTTTGGGAAGGATAGTTCGCAAAAGGTTTATATTTGGGATAACTGCTATTTTCTGCCATGCAATGTTCAGCTATACTTAAAAACGGGAAATATTGCCGTAACAATTCGAGTGATGGAAGATTTTGTCATCAGCACATTGGAAAGGAAAGAAGAAATTTGCGTGCTAAACAATTAGCACAAAAATTTGGTCCTGTGTTTGTTATTCTTACTCTAGCCCTGGCCATTTTTGGCGGGGATGTTCGTGACTATCTCAAAGGCTATAAAGTCTCGGTTATTATTCAGGATAGCCCGGACAGACTTGTCGCTATTAATGGCGAAGAACATCTTCGAGTGGAAGTTAAAAATCAAGGAGGGTATGACCTTGACAATCTAAGCGGTACTCTAGCATTTAACTGTACGCAGCGGGATCAGAAAATATTTGGTAATGCAATCTTAGACTCTGGCAGAGCTATTCTTGCAAAAGATGCCCCCTCAGAATTTTTAAATTTTAAAGAATCTCAACTGACAAACCTAATTAGAAATAATACGGTACCTTGCTCAGATGCCTTTTTCTTATTGACAAACTATAAAAAGCAATATAAGGAAGCTGATGTTGCATACTTGGTAAATGGTGAAGCTTTCGAATTTTTCAACAATAATTTGGCTGTTCGAAGAACAAATTTTAGTGGGCCAAATATCGATTTAAATCTCTGTATATACTGTAATCTTTCAGTACAAGTCCATGTGCGCGAACTTGTAGCACGAAAATTTTGGCAGAAAATTGATGAGTCTTCTTTCAGTAAAAGTGAGCAAAGCAAATATGCTGGACTTTTGACTAATTTTGACCGCCCTCAACAAATTTCGGTTAACAAATCAGCAGCTTCTGATGTTTCAATGGCAATAACGAGTGTGCTGAACTATGATAAATGTCGAGATCTTGAGGAGTGTGCTCCTTATTTTTGCAATATTGTTAATGAACGCTTTAATGCCGGCATTGCATGTAACCAACAATTAAGTCCTTGTGAAGTTGTTATTAGAGAGGGCAAAGGAATCATAAGATCAGGGTGATCCCCTACGTCCCCCTCCCCTCCTCGTCCCTTTCCCCTTTTCCCGCCTGGAAGCCTTTGGCGCTGAATGCAACGTGTTCGGCATCATGACGTGTTCGGCATCATGGAGCCGGGCATGAAGGCGAAGTGAAAAACAAAAAATGCCAGAACAAGTAAACGACTCGCTTTCCGCGAGTGGGATTCCAGCCCC
>CAYUOQ010000152.1:0-2859 GCA_964446445.1 uncultured Methanosarcinales archaeon | reverse complement strand
ACATTGTTGCTTAACTCCTTGATTGTGAAGGAATCGCCCTTTCCCAATGCTTCAATGGCCTGGGTCAGGACCTCAAGAATGTCTTGCCGAACAACCTCTTCCATTTTTTCCCTTATGCTTCGTCCGTTATCTTTTTGTACCTTGTAAATGTCACCCAAAGTAGCGAGCCTATGCAGAAAACAATCATGAATATCACTGCGAGCATGAATAGAGTCAGTGTAAATGCGCAATTTCCCCCATCCTTGCCTGTTACGCTGCAGAAGTAAGCAGGTGAGGTAATCTCAAGGAATATTGATACGGTCATGCTCGATAAGGCTGTCAGTCCAAAAACAATTAGGCCTCCCTTAATGGCGTTTACATTTACCATGCTACCTGTTTTCAGCATAAATTGCATTAATAAACCTTCCTGATTTAGCCGCTTTTTGCCAAAGCAAAAGCTTTTTATATTTCGTTCCAGGTTAGCTGGTCAAGGCATTTGAAAAAAAGGTGTTGATGCTTAAAGGGAAGGACAATGATTAACGTAATCCAAAAATTCATTCAAAGAGTTCTTCGCGATTTGTTCAAGAAAAAGAAGCATATCAAGCTTGGCCTCTACGGGCCTCCGAATGGGGGCAAGACCACCCTTGCAAATCGCATTTGCCAGGATTGGCTTGGCGAGGAGATGGGCATGGTAAGCTCAATTCCTCACGAAACAAGGGAGGTAAAGGTCAAGGAGCAGATTAACATCAAGTCCGGGAAGAAGGAGCTTTCATTCAACCTGGTTGACACTCCTGGCATAGCAACCAAGATTGATTATGAGGATTTTGTCAAGCATGGACTTAGCATCAAGAAGGCGAAGGAAAGGGCGAAAGAGGCAACGAAGGGGGTTATTGATGCAATCAAGTGGCTTGATGATATGGACGCTGTCATTGTAGTGTTGGACTCTACCTACGACCCTTACTCACAGGTTAACATTACAATAATTGGCAATTTGCAGGCCAGGGACATTCCCGTGCTGATAGTTGCCAACAAGGTTGACTTGAAGAAGTCGGATATTAAGAAGATTGAAGCTGCATTCCCGCAGTACAATGTCGTGGGCATTTCAGCCAAGTACGGGAAGAACATTGAGGAATTTTACAAGTCTTTGTTTAATTTGGTAAGGTGAAAGAATGTTAACATTGCAATTTGTGCCTTATGAGGAGATTGACGGCCTTTCCTCTGAGGAAAGGATCAGGAAGCTCCTGAATCTAGTCAAGGACGAGAAGATTGTTGTTCTTGAAGGACGCCTCAAGAAGGAAGAAGAGGCCGAACTTATTAGGAGGACTATGGAGGAGATCACAGAGCGCTTCAAGGGGATTGAGCTTTCGGTTGTTTATCCGGAAAGGAAGAAAGGGGTTAGCAAGTCGCTGAAGAGCGGCCTGGCAGGCATGCTCCTTGGCCAGAGGCAAGGCCTTACCGTGCTTGGCCCAGCATCTTTAATTAAGGAGATCAGGAAGGATCCTGATAAGATACAGCTTTTCACAGAGGAGAAAAGCAGGAAGAAAAAAAAGAAATAGACCAGGGAAAAAATGCCTCACCAATGCGTCCGGTGCAACACTTTCTATGATGAGCTTTCCCAAGACCTTCTAAAAGGCTGCAAGTGCGGCGGCAAGCTTTTCTTCTACATCAAAAAAGAAAGCCTTGGAAAGGCTAAGCAGATGGTTATCAACCTTTCAGACAAGGACAAAACCCAGATTGAGCAGGATATCCTTGATATAGTTGGCCCTTCGGCAACTGATGAGCCTGTTGTGCTCGACTTGGAATCAATCAGGATTTCGAAGCCCGGAAAATACGAAATTGACCTTGTGCAGCTTTTCAAGGGCGACCCTGTCATTTACAAGCTTGAGGAAGGCAAATACATAATTGACATAATCAAGAGCTTCGCGGCTGGCTCAAAGAAGTAAAGATTCGCATTTATAGGAGAGGAACTTAATTTTCGTAATAATATCTTTCTCTCCTATATGCGGCGGAGCTCACTATTTTGATATACGGTTATTAAGTTCCGCCGCTATAATTATGCGAACCATAATTCTAGTGGTTCTGACAGCGAGCTAATGATTCTATTTTCCTGCCACTATCTCAATGACATCCCTGTTCTGCAGCATGTTGTCTTTTCCGACTGGCAGCTTTTTCCTTACATCAATGGCCCGTATGAAATTCTTGCCAAAGTCTGTGTGCAACTTGAATGCAAAATCAAGGGCGGTTGTCTTTGGAGGCATGAGGAAGCAGTCTGGAAGCACTCTTCCCTGGCTGTCGGCAAGCCTGTTAACTCCTCCAGGGAATATTGCAACATATCCAAGAAGATCAAAAACAGCTGAATTTATCGCTTGTTGAACGCCTGTGCCTCCATAGGTATCAATGACTTGTTCCTTTATGAAGTTCAGGGCATTTTTTTGCTGCTGGGATAGTGATTGGCTGAGGATTGTGAAGTTTTCATCTCCTGGGATGTATTTCATCATGCCCGCCTTTGCCGCCATTTTCAGGGTTAGTTCAGAATCAGCACTGCACGGAATTATCTTGTAGTTTGGAAACTGTGTTTTGAGCTTTTCAATGTTTTTAGCAGCTTCTGGAAGGTCACACTTGTTGGCTGCTATGAGCATTGGCTTTGTTTTTCTTCTCATGGCTGTTGCAAAGGACTTAAGCTGCTCATCAGACCACTTCAGCGGGTTTTCATTTTCAAGCTGGAGCTCTTGGAGTGTTTTTTCAACTGTTGGCTCTGTTACAGAAAGGCCTGAAAATTGCTTTGCGATGGCTTCGGCTAGTTTCTTGTTTTCAAGGAAAGCAACTTTTGCAAATTTTTTCTATGACTTCTTCAGAAGCCCGAAGTACCACAGGTCAAGT
>CAYUOQ010000151.1:0-2892 GCA_964446445.1 uncultured Methanosarcinales archaeon | reverse complement strand
TAAAATCTACCTGCTGGGAAATGCATACGTCAGCAGCCTTTTCAAAAGCTTCGCACGCTTTGTCTTTCAGTTCAGGATGAGCAGACCACGAGCCCAGGTGCAGGTCAGACATGTGCGCAAATCTCATCTGCATAAATGGCGGTGAAATTTTAAATTAGTGTTTATTTGAAAATTTCATTTACCAAATAATCATAAGCAGCTTGTAAGGTTATAAAATGATAAACGGCAAGTATTGGCAATCTCACGCGCCCCTGTGCCCATATTTTAAGCCTTTCTCTATCGTCGCTTGCAGATCTTTGCGCGTGTATGTTTCTTCTGAAATATCTGACCAGTCCATAACCAGGAATGAAATCTCCAGGCCTAAGTTCATAGGAAGGCATTTCGTCGCTCATTCTGGCATCACGTATCTGTTTAGCTCCCTCTAAGGAAGCTTACCAGCGTGCTGAACAAATTTAACCCAGCAAGCTTCCAAGTAGCAAAACAACTCATTATGACTTCATGCACTCTTGCACCTGTTTGGCTTCTCAAACCTCCAATAATTTTGCGTATCACAACGTGCTCTCGAAGAGCACGTTCAGCAGTATTGTTTGTGGGCTCAACATTCTGATAAGTCAGAAAAGTAAACCAGTTATCAAATCCGTTTCTTATTTTCTTCAGGAGCGTCATAGACTTCTCGCCTTTGTAGTAATGTGATAATATGCTACGCAAGCGTTCTTCTGCTTCTGTTCTTGGCAATCCACTTTTTGCATCTGCAAAAAGCTGACAAAGAAGCTCGTAGAGTTTCTTGCTTTCTGTTTCATCAGCTTCTCTTAGGATATGAGCCCAACAGCGCTGTATAACTCGCCTGCAAGTTAAGTAAGGCTTCCATCCGTCACAAACTAAAATTCCTTCTGAGTCGCCAAGAATTTCTTTCACAACTCCGCTTCCTCTGCTTTTGCGTATAACGCAAAGGACTGCGTCCTTTGCTACAAATATCCATATCCATGACTTTATGCCATTTATCCTCAAGGAAGTTTCATCAGCATAAACAATATCAGAAGCCCTTATCACCGCTATGAGTTTTGTGTGCTCTGCCTCAAGGGCAGAGCTTACTCTTTGATTGAACATTAGCACAGACGCTGGAGTAATGTCAAGTTTCCATCTCCTCTTCATAACGTCTTCAATCTTTCTGAAAGTTAATCTTTCCTCAAACTTCATCAGTGCTGTTTCTGCAAGCACATGATTGCCAAACCTTCCTGCATCAGGGCAGTCTTTGTGCTTTGCAACAACTTCGTTGTTGCAGCATGTGCACAGGTAAATGTTATTAACAAACTTTGTTAAAGTGATAGGCTGTGGCTCTGGTATTTCTTCTACAAATCTTTCATCTTTTCCGAGCCAGACAAGTTCGCCTTCATTGCACTTCGGGCATTTATCGTAAGTGCTTTCTATTATTTTGTCAGGTTTTGGATTTTGTCTGGTTGTGCCTGGCAGACCTGAAGGTCTGCCTCTTTTCTTTCCAACAGGTTTTGGCTTAGGTTTGAATAATTTACGAGAATAAGGCGTATGAGGATTCTCATACGCAGCTAAACGCTTTTTAAGTTCTGCATTCTGTTTTTCAAGTTCTGTTGTTTTCTTTTCCAGCTTTTCACATTTTTCACAGTCTGACATTTTGAATTGATAGAAATCAGTGAATTTCTGGTTATCTGTATTCCAGAAGCTATAATTCAGCTAAACAGATACGAAGAAAGATGTAGAGTACCTTGAGGAGTTTACGAAAAAAGGACAAAGAAAAGCGCGGGCATTGAAAAGAGCCAACATTCTGTTGTTGTCGCATAAGAACGAAACAGAAACATCAATAGCAAAAATGTTGAACGTATGCAGAGCTACTGTCTATAATGTAAAGACCCGATTCAAGATCGAAGGTCTTGAAAAAGCATTGGAAGAAAACCATAGATCCGGACAGCCAAAAAAATACGATGACAAAAAAGAAGCAGAAATCATTGCCCTTGCATGCACATCGCCTCCGAAAGGAAGAAAGAAATGGACAATAAGACTCGTAGCAGAAAAGCTTAGCAAAAAACGCGGCTTTGAAACATTGAACAGGGAAAGCGTAAGGCTGGTTTTAAAAAAAGCAAAACCAAGCCCTGGATAAAGAAAATGTGGTGCATTGGAAAAATTGGCAAAGAATACAGAAAAAGAATGTACAACATTCTTCGCCTTTACGAAGAACCTTATGACCCAAAAAAGCCCCTAATAGCTATAGACGAAAAGCCTAAACAGCTACTCGGAGAGAAGCGAAAGCCAATTCCTCAAAAACCAGGAAAGCCTGAAAAATACGACTACGAATACATCAGAAATGGCAATGCTAACATCTTTGTAGCTGTAGAATTCAAGGCAGGAAAAAGGTTTGTGCAAGTAACCGACCAGAGAACAAAACAGGACTTCGCAATGTTCATGAAATCTATTGTTAAGCACTACAGAAATGCGTCGCGTATACAGGTTGTCCTTGACAACCTGAACACACATTTCGAATCTTCTTTCTATGAAACATTTGCCAAAAAGGAAGCAGCTAAAATACTCAGCAGGCTTGAATTTCACTACACGCCAAAACATGCAAGCTGGTTGAATGCTGCAGAAATAGAAATTGGCGCAATGGATACTGAATGCACCGAAAGGAGAATAAAAGACAAAGAAACTCTGGCACGCGAAGTAAATGCTTGGGCAAAAGATAGAAACAAGAGAAAAAAGAAGATAGACTGGCGATTCACCAAAAAAGATGCAGACAAGAAGCTTTCAAAACACTATGTCCAATAATTAAATTGTCATGGTACTAGACCAACTTTACGAGGCATTAAAGGGAAAAATTCTGCGAGAAGACATTGAACCAATAGTGGTCGGCGACAAGCAGAAACC
>CAYUOQ010000150.1:0-2913 GCA_964446445.1 uncultured Methanosarcinales archaeon | reverse complement strand
GAATGGGCTACCAGTGGGCAATAATGGGAAAAAAATGAAGCTTGCCGAACTCATAATGGCCCTGAACAAGATTGGCGGGAAACATGGAATTGGAATTTTAACCCACATAGAAGACAGAATAATGGGCCTGAAGGTAAGGGGCGTATACGAAATGCCCGGAGGCCACATAATAGTAACGGCGCATAAGAATCTTGAGAAGTATGTCAGCACAAGGCTTGAAAATGAAATGAAGGCAATTTTGGATACGAAATGGGCGTATCTGTGCTATGGCGCACTTTGGTTCGAGCCATTGATGGATGACATCAACGCGTTCAACGACAAAGTAAACCAGAAAGTAACAGGAACTGTCACAATAAAGCTTTTCAAGGGAAAGGCGGATGCTGTTGCAGCTGAAACGCCTTTTGCGCTTTATGACAGCAGGCTTGCAACCTTCATGAGGGACATGTCATTCAACCAAAATGCAAGCGCAGGGTTCATTGAACTGTACGGGTTGCAAATGAAACTGGCAAAGCAGGTTGAGAAGAAAAACGGGATGCACACGAAAAAATGACGAAGCTGTGGGATAAAGGTTATGAAATCAACAAGGAAATTGAAAGGTTCACTGTAGGCAATGATTACCTGCTGGACCAGAAGCTCGTAAAGTTTGATGCAAAGGCAAGCATTGCACATGCAGAAATGCTCGCAAAGGCAGGTATTCTGGAGGTGGATGAGCTCCGGAAGCTGAAAAAGGCGCTAAAGGAAATAATAGAAAGCGCTGCAAAAGGCAAGTTCATAATAAAGCAAGACGACGAAGACTGCCATACAGCCATTGAAAACTACCTTGTTGGAAAATGCGGAATTGCGGGCAAGAAAATTCATACTGCGAGGTCGAGGAATGACCAGGTAGCAACTGCCCTGAGGCTTTACATGATTGAAAAGCTTTCTGAAGCAGGACATGCCGCAATGCTACTGCATGAATCGTTGGAATCCTGCGGGAAGAAAAACAAAATCCCACTGCCTGGATACACGCATATGCAAAAGGCAATGCCCTCATCAGATTCAGACTGGTGCAATGGCTTTTCTGCAGCAATTGAGGATGATGCAGAGCTCATTTCAGCAGTGAAAGGGATAATAGACCAAAACCCGCTTGGAAGCGGAGCAGGATATGGACTTCCAATAAAGATTGACAGAGAGCTGACAACAAGGCTGCTCGGATTCGACAAAGTCCAGGAGACAACATATGTCCAAAGCAGCAGGGGGAAATTCGAACTCCTCTGCCTACAAGCCATGCATCAGCTCATGCTAGACGTAAACAAGATTGCAACCGACCTGATGCTTTTCACAACTTCGGAGTTCGGCTATGCATCCCTATCGCAGGGATTTCTTACTGGAAGCAGCATCATGCCCCAGAAGAAGAATTATGACGTGCTTGAGCTTGCAAGAGGAAAGCTCGGAGTGGTTGCAGGATGTGCGGCAGCAATATCATCTATAGCAGCCAACCTGCCAAGCGGCTATAACAGGGATTTACAACTTACCAAAGAGCCTTTGATCAAGGGAATGGAAACTACAATTGAAACTGCAAAGGTAATGGCAACAGTTATCAACGCCCTCAGCTTCAACGAAAAACGCTGCAAACAGGCAATGACAGAGGAGATTTTCGCAACCGAAAAAACGTATGAGCTTGTCAAGAAGGGCGTGCCATTCAGGGAGGCTTACAAGATGGTCGCACAAAGGCTTGCGAAGAAATAAGACAAACTTTAAATATAGCTGCAAGCGCATAAGTATTTTTTATGGGGTGGACTGGGAGAGACATAGTATCAATAAAGGACTTCTCAAAAGAAGAATTACTCCACGTTCTCGACAAAGCTGCAGAGATTGAAAAAAACAGGGCCAAATATTCTGAGATGCTAAAAGGGAAGGTAATGGCAGCCCTGTTCTTTGAGCCATCAACAAGGACCAGGCTTAGCTTTGAATCATCCATGCACCGCCTTGGCGGAAGCGTGATAGGATTCTCTGATTCAATAAATACATCAATATCCAAAGGGGAAACATTCGAAGACACGATAAAAATCATAGACGGCTATGCAGACCTCATTGTTGTAAGGCACCCTGAAGCAGGAAGCTCAAAAAGGGCTGCAGACGTAGCAAAACAGCCAGTAATAAACGCTGGAGATGGAGCGCACGAGCACCCAACACAAACATTCATTGACCTTTACACAATAAGAAAAAGCTGCGGCCGGCTTGAAAATTTGAAAGTCGGCTTCCTGGGGGACCTCAAGTATGGAAGGACTGTGCACTCGCTCGCATTTGCCCTTTCCCGCTTCAACCCCACCCTCTACTTCATCTCGCCGAAATCGCTCAAGATGCCAGAATCAGACTTAAAGGAGCTCAAAGCGAAAGGAATAACCTGTTACGAGGAAGAAGACTTGCTGAAGGTGAGCGAAAATCTGGATGTTTTGTACGTGACAAGAATACAAAAGGAAAGGTTCCTCAACCCGGAAGACTACAAACAGGTAAAAGGCGTATACCAGCTAGATACACCCTTCCTGAAGCATACAAAGCCAGAGCTCAGAATACTGCACCCCCTCCCAAGAATAGATGAGATAAACCCGCAGCTTGACAAGGCGCCACAAAGCATCTACTTTGAACAGGCGCATAATGGAATTCCGATCAGAATGGCACTTCTAAGCATGATTCTTGGAAAGAATCCCCAAGCTAATTAACAATGTCAACAAGATTGTCGTGGCTATACATTCCTTTTGCTTGTTCCGGGGTAATCGGCTTTGCATCATGCAACTTATCTGGCAAGCCTTGACTATATTTTCTAAATGAAAGAGGGCCCTCTTTCACAAACACCGCAGCTAAAACTCCGCTGTTAACTCCATCATTATAGTCCAAAGTTACATCTCCAAAACTTGCCCCGCAGTTTTCCGG
>CAYUOQ010000149.1:0-2955 GCA_964446445.1 uncultured Methanosarcinales archaeon | reverse complement strand
GAATTAAATGCAATGATGCCAAGCCTATCATCAGGCCTAAGGTCTTTTATGATTCCTATCGCAAGGGCTTTTTCAACCTCTTCCACTGTCGACTGGCTTTCTGCGCCAAACCCAGACCCGGTACTGCCTGATATGTCCATCACAATAACAACATTCACAAACTTCTTTGTTCCTTCCTCACCAGTCCCAACCTTCACTGGAAGGAGATTCTCAATTGGCTTCCCCTTATAATCTCCTTTGTCATATGCCTGTGAGCCGCCAAAAACAACAAGGCCATTCCCCTTGTCAATGAATTCAGAAATTTTATCAGTATCAATGCCAGAGGCAGGTATATCATTTAGGATAACAGCGGAATAACCATTAAAATCTTTTCCAGCCATTGTTTGAGTGGTTGTCAGTTCATAGACTGGGCTGAACAATTGCTCAAGCGGGCTTCCTTGAGGCGATACAAGGAGCACTTTTGGCTTTTGTTCAACTTTAACAGACTTTAAAAAGGCGTTATTCGCCTTGAAGTAGTCCCCGCCTGAAGGGGTAAGCTCAGCCTTCAGCTCATGGTAACCTTCTGTAAATTTTCTTGAAAATTTGAAAGAGTTTGTGCCCTCGCTTGTGGCTTCAAGCATTACATCCCCATCCAGCTTGACAGTTACTGTGTAAGATTCAGGCGCTGAGCCAGGGGGCGACGTCTGATCAACCCTGGCCAGAAACTCATTTTCTATCCCAACTGTTGTTATCCTTGGGCCTTCTATCCTTACTGCAAGGTCTGACTTTATTGGGTCCAAGTAAAGCGCGCTTATGGTTGAGTTTATTGCAGATGCAACTACCATGACATCCCCAAGACTCCTGCCTTTAGTGACCCTGCCATCCGTAACCAGCAACAGGTTATCATTCCCAATCATAGAAGCAAGCAATTCATCCCCTAGGGGAGAGGAATTCTCAGTGCCTATGGCCTTAAGCTTTACCGGTATGTCCTTGCTCAGCTCCTGCTTGAGCTTTTCAGCTTGGTGTGTATCGAAAAGGTTGAATGACGCCGATTGGTCTGCAAGTATTGTGAGTGAAGGGTCGCCCTGAGCTATGTCCTGTTTCTGCACAATTGGATTGGCAAGGGCAACTATCAGGCAAACGACAACAATTAAGCGCAGCCCAAATACGACAAGCCTTTTCCTGACTTTAGACTTCTGGAACTGCTTCCACCTTTCGCCCTTGAGCTTGACAAAATCAAACCGCATTATCAGGAAAAGCACTGTAACAGCAACAGGAATCAGCAAGAGTGTTTTTGAGTGCTCAAAAAGCATTACAAGTCACCCCTTAGCTTTATTATCAAGAGTTCTATGAAGAGCAAGGCCAGGCCAGAGAAAATAAGTTTTTCACGAAGCTCAACCTCCCCTTTTGCCTTTTCGCTTGCAACTGCCATTGTCGAATCCTGACTTTCTACTTCAAAGGAATCTCCGGATTTTATGTTTGACTCGTCCTTGTTTGCCAAGTTGACAGCAACTTCCCTGCTGCCGTATGAGTAAAAGCCTGATTCGTCAAGGTAAAGCCTTGATGTTTTTATCCTCCCGGATGGCGTTTCAACCTGTTGGTTGCTTATGCCTTGTATGACGCCTGTTTGAAGGTTAAAGCTGGATATGTCATCGCTTTTTGTAAGAAAGCTCAGGATGTTGTCCCAGGCAATGGGATAGTGGTAAGAACTTTTGAATGTGCTTGAATCATCAAACAAGCCGTAATAAAGGACCAGCCCGTTTTCAACAGGGTATGTTGCCAGAAGCGGGGTTTCATCGTCAGCCTGCACAAGCGTTGTAAAATCACTTTTCTTTGGCTTTACCTTGTAGTATTTGGCCACTACGCCAAAGTCAATGCCCTTTGTAAGCCTGTTTTCCACCTTCACTGATGCCTTTGAGGCATTGCCAAATCCTGATAATTCAACTGGCATGTTGAGCTGTTTCACGTGCGATTCCAACCCATCTTGTGCAGTTATTACCAGGCCTGTGCCATTTGCTACCCTTTTGTTTATCTCCTTGTAGAATCCAGGAAGCATAAGCCTTGTGCTAGCATTCTGAAGTATTATCACATCAAACCCGAAGTCCTTTACTATTGGCGGAACTGCGACGGTCAATTCAACATTCGGAGAGGATTTAAGGGCGGACATTATGTTACTGTTTCCCGAATTAGTTATGAGAAGCGCCCTGACCTTCTTTGAAGGCGAGCTTATGTAAGCCTTGTTGTCAACTTGAAGGTCATCTTCCTGTAGTATTTCAAGCTGCGTCTTCCCGTGCATAGTATCAAACACGACTGGCTCCAATGACCGTTGACCAATGGAAAGGTGCTGTTGCCCAACTTTCTTATTGTTGTTCGTTATAACAACATCAACTGATTTTTGCACATCGTCGTAGTTCCGAACAAGTGCTGTTGTCTGGAACTTGTTAACATCAACTTGTATGAACCCGACATTGCTGAGTCCGCTCACTGATTCCTTGCCCTTTAGCACGTTAACCAGTTCAACGCTTACCCCCCTTGCTGTAAGCGACCTTTTTGCAACCAACACGTCTGTTCCCTGGTTTGATTGAAAGTCGCTTAGCACCACTACCCTGCTTTTTTTTGGATTTTCCACAAGCTCACCCGCAGCGAGCATTGCATCACCAATATGTGTATCTGTTGATTTTGAGGCCAGCATTGAAAGCGCCTTTTTGGCCTGGCTTCCGCTGCCCCTGTCCATTATGATCACAGGTATGGTTGTTGCAAGGATTATGCCAGCATCGCCCTCAATCCTCGATGCTGCCTCACTAATCGCCTTTTCGAACCTTGTCCCGCCATCGGCAAGCTCTGCCTGCATGCTTGCCGATCCATCTATTACAAGCACTGTCTGCTTTGCCCTTGCTGCGCTTTCATTCATAAAGAAAGGGGCGGCAGTTGCAAAAGCTGCTGTCGAAACAGGAGTAGCGAAATTACCGATCACCG
>CAYUOQ010000148.1:894-2976 GCA_964446445.1 uncultured Methanosarcinales archaeon | reverse complement strand
AAAAGCTTGGTGAAAGGCTTGCAATAAGGCCAACCTCAGAGACAATAATGTACGATTCATTCTCAAGGTGGATAAGAAGCTGGAGAGAACTGCCAATGCTCATAAACCAATGGTGCAACGTAGTCCGATGGGAATTCAAATACCCCAAACCATTCCTGAGGACAAGGGAATTCCTCTGGCAGGAGGGCCACACTGTCCACGAAACCAAAAAAGAAGCGGATGAAAGGACGATGCAAATGCTGGAAATCTACAGGCAAATCGTAGAGGATTACCTCGCAATACCCGTCCTGGTTGGGAAAAAAAGCGAGAAAGAAAAGTTTGCAGGGGCAAACTACACAACCGCTCTTGAAGCGTTAATGCCCGATGGGAAAGCGCTTCAAATGTGCACATCGCACCAGCTCGGCCAAAACTTTGCAAGGGCATTCGGCATATCATTCCTGGGAAGAGACGGCTCAAAGCAGCTCCCCTGGCAAACCTCGTGGGGATTCACGACAAGGGTGATAGGGGCAGTCATCATGGCGCATGGGGACGATTACGGCCTTGTCATCCCTCCAAGCATAGCACCAATACAGGTCGTCATAGTTCCTATCATCTTTGAAGACAGCAAAAAGGAAGTGCTTGACGCAGCTGAAAAGATAAGGCAAGAGTTGGAGAAGGAAGACATCAAAGCAGAAGTAGACGGCAGGGATACGTACACAGCAGGATGGAAGTTCAATGAGTGGGAACTAAAAGGAGTTCCAGTAAGGATCGAAATTGGGCCAAGGGACATAAAGCAAAAGCAGGCAGTGATGTTCAGGCGGGATACCCGGGCAAAGGAAACCGTTGGAATGGAATCACTGGCTAAAACGGCAAGGAAAAAGCTGGAAGAAATACAATCTTCACTTTACAAAAAAGCAAAACAGCACCTTGAAAGCAGCATCCTTCCAGCAAAGTCAGTTGCAGATGTTTCAAGCGCAGCTGCAAATGGGAAGCTTGCAAGAGGATTCTTCTGCGGCTCGGTAAAGTGCGAAGAAGAAGTCAAGGCCAAGGCAGAAGCTTCATCGAGAGTAATGACTTTGGACGATTCTGAGAAAAAGGGGAAATGCATCGTTTGCGGAAAAGAAGGCATAACATCATGGTTTGGAAAGTCGTATTAGCTTAATTCTGTTTTTAGCTTGATTGGCGGGTTTAAAGCAAAAGTTTAAATATGCGTAATACGTTTATAAGAAACGCATGACACTTGTTAGCGATGCAACTTCGCTTATACTTTTGGCAAAGGTTGAATTATTAGAGACTCTTGTAACAAGAAACGCTGTTGTTATGCCACCAAAAGTTTACGAAGAAGTAGCTAAGGGAAAGGATAAAAGCCGACTGGATGCCCTTTTGGTTGAAAGGCTTGTTGCTGAGAAGAAACTTAACATAGCTGTTCCCGGCAATGAGATTAAGGCAAAAATCGAGAAACTTTTCAATGTTCATGGAGGGGAGCTTGAGGTTTTGGCTATTGCTTTAGCAACAAAGAGAACCATAGTGACCGATGACAAGAAGTGCTTAAATGCAGCGAAGGCTTTGAACTTAAGCTTTATAACGTCCCTGGACGTAGTTGTCGCTTTGCGCAGGAGAGGTGCGATAAGCAAACAGGTGGCTTTGCAATGTGTCGAAAGATTAGGCTCATATGGCTGGTATGCCAAGGATTTAATTAAAACTTATGAGGAGGCTTTAAAATGATGGAAAACGTTTCGATAAGGCTGCAGAAAAAATTTATGAAAGAAGCTGAAAAATTGGCAAAGCTAGCCTTGGTTGACAAATCAACGATAATAAGAGAAGCTCTTGATAAAGGCCTTGCTGATGTTAAGCTGAAGATAGCGGTAGAACTGTTTACAAGCGGCAAGGTATCTACAAGCGAGGCTGCTGAAATAAGCGGTTTAGGCGTCGGGGAATTAATGGATGAGATGGTCAGGAGAGGCGTGAGGCCCGTAATAACCAAAGAAGACCTGGCCGACAGCTTGGAACGTGCACTGGAGACTTTGAAGTAATAAGTTTTTTGAAAGGAAGGCGTAACAGCATTGTTCGGAAAGTCTTACCGAAACTGCTTTAATCATTACA
>CAYUOQ010000148.1:0-884 GCA_964446445.1 uncultured Methanosarcinales archaeon | reverse complement strand
ATTCTCAAGGTCTTCTACGGATATCAGCCTTTTCCTGCCAAAAAGGAGCCACAGCCCTTGCTTCTTCGCCTTGAATAACTGATTACCGATGCCCTATCTTCGTTATCCTGTAAAGGCCCCCTAACCCTTTTTGGGGCTTTCCGCGCATAAGAGCCCTGAACTGAGAAACTTTGTTTTTAAGAGATCTTTCATTCAATTCACCCACACCCATTTCATCCTGGAGGTCACGCATTACCCTCATAACCTGGTTCCTTATGTGCTTGGCATCAGTCTTCAAATGGTCATCAGCGTTCTCAAGCTTCTTAACGTCTTTTCTTGCTGTTTCCAAAAGTCTTAAGGCTTCAGGTATGTTAGTTTGAACAGCTTGTTCCGCTCCATTGAATGCAACAGTAAATGCATTTTCAAGTTCGCCAAGGTTCTGAATGTGCACATTCAGGTCTCTTCTTGTTTCCCTCAAAGCCTCAGCTAATCTCTTTCTGGCATCATCATTAAATTTATTTTCCTTTTCTCCCCAAAACGCATCATCAATGGTTCTATCGAGACCGCCTTGGGCTACCTTCTCAAATTTTTCTCTTACTTCCTTGACTAATTCTTTTGCCATGTTAATGGCGTTACCCTCAATTTGTTCCAGCTCATTATCCCTATACTTCAAGTCAAGATCAAGTTGCCGGATTACGTCAAATTGGTGTTTGATTTCACTCAGGCTTTCCCTGAAACCTCGAACTATATCAGGACTTGGAGGACCACGCTCCTTGAGTAGCTTTTCAAGGAAGTCTATTGCCTTGTCAAGGTAAGATTTGATGTTTTGATAGCTGATTTTTTGCCTTTTGGCAATTGTTAGGATGGCCTTTAAATCATTTAATTGCCTCTCTTCGAGAGATGCT
>CAYUOQ010000147.1:2652-3036 GCA_964446445.1 uncultured Methanosarcinales archaeon | reverse complement strand
AGGTTTTTACTTTTTCCCAGCCTGATCAGGTCTTGGGCTTTGACAAGTATTCCTGTGGCTGGTGTGCGCCTGAGGCTGGGATGAGGCAGCGTTTCCCAAATGTCACCCCAAGTGAGTTTTACAGCTTCTTGAAGGAGAACGGCTATGAGTATTTCATTATAGGCGGGATTGAGGCGAAGTCTTTTGGAGCTAATCAAACAATTGGCTTTGTCCAGTCTGTTGGAGGTTCAGGGCTTTTCTCGGTTGCCAGCCAGAATGAGCTTGCCATTGTTTTTAGGGCGAATTAGGGACAGTTGCTTTATTCGCTAGCAACTTTTATATATCCTTTTCAGGCTTCTCAAGTCATGCGTTTTCCAAGGCTTGATGGAGATTACGTTATGCTTG
>CAYUOQ010000147.1:0-2642 GCA_964446445.1 uncultured Methanosarcinales archaeon | reverse complement strand
TGCCGCTATTAGCCGCCCTGCCGGAGACGGTTGCTGGCATCTTTCTGTTGCCAGGTTTATTGCGGAGAATGGCAGCATTCCTTTCAGGGAGCCTTTTGGCACTACAGACAGGGAGGTCTTCACTGCGCCTCCGCTTTTTCATCTCTTTGCCGCATTCATTTACGATCTGTTTAGCGTCTTTGGGAGTTCAGTGGCTGATTTTGCAATGAAGTTTGTCTCCCCATTGTTTGGCAGCCTTACGCTGCCATTCGTGTTTTTGCTTGGAAGGAAGCTGTTCAATGCCAGAATTGGCTTTTTTGCCACTTTGTTTGTTGCTTTCCTTCCGCTTCACGTTAACTCAAGCTATATTTCCTTTGTTGAGTCCCTTAGCGGCCTTCTCGCAGTCATTTCAGTCTATCTCTTGTTCAGCAGGAGGATACTGTGGGCAGCGCTGTTCGTTGGCCTGAGCCTTGTTTCCAAGCAGAACATGTTTGCCCTGCTTCCGCTGTTCTTTGGCAAGCTGCTGTTTGATTACAGGAAGGACTTAAAGGCGTTCGTCGTGAAGTCTGCGGCTTCTGGCGCAATAATCTTCCTTGTTGGCCTTCCATGGTTTATCCGCAATTACCTGCTTGTTGGAAATCCTGTCTGGCCTTTCCTTTACAAGTTTCTTGGCGGGAAGATTGTGCCTCATGTGCCTGGCCTTTCACCGTCGGTATTGTTTTCGTTCAGCCACATTGCCACTTCTTACCTTGAGACTTTTGGCGTGCCTCTGGGCAATCTCGCTGCTCTTTCATTTGTGAACATCCCTTTCATCGGCCTTTTGTTGCCTTTGTGGCTTGCAGCCACTGCAGCGTTTATCTTCCCTGTAATCCCTGGCATTTTTTCCCTGAAAAAGCACAGGCTGTTCATTTACTGCTGGATGGCGTTGTTCTTGCTTGTTGATGTCCTTTACGTCATCAATACTGGCTGGGCCCAGGCCAGGATATTCCTTCCAGCCCTTCCAGCGTTGGCTTTTGTCTGGGCTTTCGGTCTCGACAGGATACTTTATGCTGTGAAAGGGAAAGGCATTCTTGGCGTGAAGCTTTCCTTGCTTGTTATGGTGGCTATTGTTGGCCTTGCGGTGGCATTTTCGGCTGTTGAGGCTGCAAAGACATCTGTCGGTGCAAGTGCATGGTCAAAATACCATCCTGACTTTGACTGGGTAAAGCAGAATACTCCAGAGGATTCTCTGGTTGGCTACAGGGGTCAGTGCCTAAGCTACAACATCCACCGCCATTCAAATTTTGACCTTGGAAGGGCTGACTATGTCTGGGTCAACCAGGATTTCGCCCTTGAACCAATAAGCGTGCTTGAGCCTGAGCTTCTTCAGCAGGTCCGGTCCAACTTCACGAAGGTCTATGAGAATGTGGCAACTGGCACTTTGATTTACAAAAAAATTAATTTAATCCAACCCAAGAAACCGCTTTTGGCTAATTGACGTTTTTGCTTATCTCATCAAGCCACTCTGTGATCTGGTAGCTGCTCTCCACGCTGGTTAGAGGCTTTTTCCCGTTTTTGATGCAATCCATGAAGTGTTCAACCTCGTTCCTTAATGGTTCCTTTGCTTTTATCTTTGGGATTTCTGTTTTTTTCCCGAAAAACCTCAGTTTGTCTTTTTCCTGCGTATCGTCAAATATTGCTGTCATTTCGTTTCCGAAGATTGTCAGTTTTCTTGTCTTTTCTGGCATGAGCCAGGTGAGGATGAGGCTTGCTGTTAATCCGCTTTCGAACTTTATGCTTGCAGACGTAAAGTCGTCTATTCCTTTGATGTTCCTGCACACGCTCATTCCCTTGGCAGTCTTTATCCTGCCCGGATTTAGGAGGTATTGTATCATTGCAAGCTGGTGGGTTCCGGCATCCCAGAGGCAGCCTATGTCCTGCCTTACTGGCCCGTTGTAAAGGTGTTCTGCAATCACATTGCTTGCCTTTCCAAGCTTCCCTATGTTATTGTAAAGGAATCTGGCGTAGTCATTGAACAGGTATTGGTGCCCCACCATCACCACAGAATTGCTTTTTCCCGCCGCTTTTTTCAGTTCCCTTGCTTCTTTCAGGGTTGATGTCATTGGCTTCTCGATAAGGACGTGCTTGCCATTTTCTAGGGCTTCTAAAGCCAGGTCAAAATGAGTCTTGACTGGCGTGGCTAAAACAACACAGTCTATGTCATTTCTTTTGAGCAGTCCAGAAGCGGTTAGTTGTGTTGATTGGGATGCAACAGCAGCTAGCTCTATCCCCTTAATTTCTTTCAGAAGCCGAAGATAGTTTTTGCCAAAATAGCCCAGTCCTACAAGGCCGAATCTTAGCTTTTTCATTTTAATTTTTTCATGCCGCTTTTAGCCACTTGTTTGATCTTAGAAGCCCTTCCTTCAAGCTTATCTTTGCTTCGTAGCCAAGTTCTCTTTTTATCTTTGTCAGGTCAGGGCATCTCCTTTTTGGCTCGTCCTTTGGGTAGTTTTCCGGGTAGTTTATCAGTTGCACCTTTACCCTCCCGTTGAATACTGTTGAGGCTATTGTTTCTGCAAGTGCCAGCATGTTTATTTCTTCCGTGTCATTGCCAACGTTGTATACGTTGCCATCTTTTCCTTTCAGCATTACCTTGAAGAATCCGATTATTGCGTCAGTTATGT
>CAYUOQ010000146.1:0-3048 GCA_964446445.1 uncultured Methanosarcinales archaeon | reverse complement strand
AGATGAGAGCCGCACTTCCTGCACATCACTTCAATGCGATGCATTCCAAGACTGAAATCTTTCTCCGTGGCAATACTGCCTTCGTTGGCCGCAAAGAACGCAGGCCAGCCGCAGCCGCTATCATACTTTGAATCTGATGTAAACAACAAAGTTCCACAGGCAGCGCATTTGTACTTGCCAGGGTCAAAGAAATTGTCAAACTTGCCAGAGAAAGGAGGCTCTGTGCCTTTTTCGCGCAAAACATTATACTGCTCGCCGGTAAGCTTTTTCCTCCAGTCTAACTCAGCCTTTGCCATCACTATTCCCTTTCGCGCCCATTGACTTAACACGCTTCTGCCGGCTGTAAAGCATTTCAACATCATCAAGGCGGTTAATATCATCAATGCCCTTCTCAGCAGTCCTGTCCCTGATAACCCTTGGAAACCTCAAGGCGTAACCTGACTCGTAGGTTGGGCTTTTCTGTATTTCCTCATATGCAACCTCAAGAACAATTTTTGGCTTAACTTTAACGTACCTGCCCTTCTGCTCCATTATAAGAGGCTTTAGCATTCCAGTCAGTTCATCAAAACTCAGGCCTTCCTCACGCTTCTCCTTCAGGCCTGTCGAGACCTTGCCAATTTCAAGCAGCTTTCCATCCTGATTGCAGGCAAGATAGTAGCTGCTAAGCCATTTTGCACGCTTTCCCTCGCCCCACTCTGCAGCAACAATGACCAAGTCAAGATTCTCCATCACTTTCTTGTATTTGAGCATGTAACCAACCCTGGCCCCGGGCTGGTATGGGGCATCAAGCTTCTTTATCATCAATCCCTCTGTGCCATCTGACTTTGCAGTTACAAAAAACTTCTCAATTTCAGACTCATTTCCACTAATGAGGGAAGTTGAGATTTTCAGCTTGGTTGGCTCACTCTTAACCATGCGCTCAATAATT
This sequence comes from uncultured Methanosarcinales archaeon, assembly GCA_964446445.1. Classification (GTDB taxonomy): domain Archaea; phylum Nanobdellota; class Nanobdellia; order Woesearchaeales; family UBA10216; genus UBA10216. Next base: position 2,120 of record CAYUOQ010000146.1, on the reverse strand, counting down.
TCACGACGCCTTTTGAAAGGCTCAGCTGTAAGGTTTTTCCCATCCAGGCTCAGGATGTCAAACACATTTACCTCAACAGGAAGCTCCTTTGAAAGCTTCTCAATATCGTACTTCCTTTTAATGCGCTGTGAGATGCTCTGGAAAGGCACGTATTTGCCAGTTTTGGGGTTATACCCGACTGCCTCAGTGTCCAAAATATACCTATCAGCCTTGACATGCTTCTTCAGATAGTTTATTACTTCAGGAAATTGGTCAGTGACGTTTTCAAGGCGCCTTGTGTAAAGCCAGATTTTGTCGCCATCGCGGTGGCATTCCAGCCTGAAGCCGTCATACTTGTATTCGCACTGTGCAGGCCTGCCGATAGCCTCTAAGGCTTCAGATACAGAGTCTACCTTTAACGCAAGCATAACCTTGATCGGGTTTCCGATGTGAATTTCAACCTTGCCGAGGCCTTCAATACCCTCTGTTTTTGCCTTGCCAGCAACAAGGGCGAAGTCATTTGAAAGGTCGTAAGCAGCCTGGATTTTGTCAAGTATTCTGTTATATTCCTCCCTTGCTTGGGCCGGAGCAGCTGAAGGCTTCCCGAGGCCCTTTCCACATTCAAGGCAGGTTTCCGCAGGAGGAACGGTCTTTCCGCAGTTTCCGCACTTAACAAATACAGCTTCAACTTCTTTCTGGAAGTAAGCCCATGCTATTGCATCCCGCAAAATGCCAGAGCCAGTTCCAACCCTAAGCTGGCCAAGTATTGTTCGCGTAATATACCTTGCTTCAGAGCCCTTTGAAGAAGACAATAATTCAGCAATAAGCTGCAGCTTCCGTTCAACACTTCCCTGGCCAGTAAGTTCAGTCAGCTTCCTAATGTTTTCAAAAACCTTCCTTACTGTAAGTTCTGAAGAAGAAAGCGTTGACTGCCTTTTTACCTTGATCAATGTTTCAGCAACCTTGCCGAGATCGCCACTGCGAGCCCACTCCTTCTCAATTTGGGATGACGGGGAGCCTGAAGCAGAACCAATAGCCTTTATTACAAGCTGATTTGCAACACCAATCTCCCTTTCATCATAAGACGGGAAAACCTTGCCCTGAACCAGAAGCATCACCGGCCCAACATCCTCTGCCGAGACATTCCTCAGGAAATCAGCCAAAAAGTAGGTCTTTGCAAGCCTCTTGGCAGTTGCATCAAGCTTCTCATAGAGGCCAACCAGTTCAGAGTATTTCATGCTTGAATGCTTGGTGATGAGCTTTAAATATTTTAGTGAAACAAAACTTTTTTTAACCTGCTGTAAAATTGAGCCTAAAATAAAAAGGTGCTGAATGGGCTACTCGCTCTTTTATGACATTGGAATATCAATCATTGCTGCAACAATTCTGGCAACAGTCTTTAACTTCCTGAAGCAGCCGCCCATACTGGGCTTCATAGCTGCAGGGCTCCTGTTAGGCCCTGTGCTCGGGATAGTGAATGACGCCGCCATACTCGGAGACTTTTCCGAGCTGGGAATAGCCCTGCTTCTGTTTATAATCGGAGTGGAGCTTGACATCAAAAGAATAAGACGGCTTGGAACGTCCTCAATAGCCATTGGCGCGCTACAAGTTGCGGCAACAGCGATAATCAGTTATTTCGTAGCAGCCGCAGTAGGATTCAAAACAATCGAAGCAGTCTACATGAGCCTTATCGTGGCATTCTCAAGCACCATGGTCGTGGTAAAGCTGCTTTCAGACAAGAATGAGCTTGACTCCTTGCATGGCGGTCTTGTGCTGGGCATCCTGTTAGTCCAGGACATTCTCGCGGTGCTAGCAATGGCCGTCATCGGCACAATTGGAAACTTTACGCCAGCCGCCATAGGGGCCGTGCTTGCCAAGGGCGCAATCCTGATCGCAGGCGCAGTGGCTGCTGGCATTGTACTCAACAAAACCCTCAAGTACCTTGTCAGCTCGAAAGAGCTGCTGTTCATATTTGCCATTGCGCTATGCATGGCATTTGCCGCATTTGCAGCATTTCTTGATTACTCCCTGGCAATAGGAGCGTTTGCCGCAGGCATAATACTGGGCAACACGCAATACAACTATGAGATAGCAGGAAAGGTTAAGCCCCTCAGAGATTTTTTCCTCACCTTGTTTTTCGT
>CAYUOQ010000145.1:0-3050 GCA_964446445.1 uncultured Methanosarcinales archaeon | reverse complement strand
GCCGTCATTGCCGGGGGCGTAGTTCAGGAAGTCATTGTTTGCAACGTTGATAAAAAATTGGCTTGTGGCGCTGTTGGGATCTGAAGTGCGAGCCATGGCAATTGTGCCAACATCATTCTTCAGGCCATTGCTTGATTCAAGCTTTATTGGTGCGTTTGTTGGCTTCTGGGTGCCATCCGGCTTGAAGCCACCTCCTTGTATCATGAAATCTTTTATAACCCTGTGAAAAACAGTACCATCATAAAAGCCTGAATTAACGTATTTCAGAAAGTTTTCAACGGTAACAGGGGCATGTTGTGAATATAGCTCTATCTCAATGTTTCCCTTGCTCGTCTCAATAACAACATGATTGGAATTCACCATCTTTTCATTACCTCCACTGCACCCGGCCAGTAAGATTGCCAAAGCAGCAACCGCCAATATGTGAAGCTTCATTTTTAAGGCAGGCAGATGGCTGTTTTTAAAATTTGTGCTAGGGTGACAGATGGAGTAAAAACTTTTATAAATTCCCTCATGTAGTTTAGTGCGGATGAAAAAAGGGGCAGCGCTTCCACTGGTCACAGTGTTTTTTGTCTTAACCATGGTTCTTTTAGCTTCATGCACTCCAAACCAGCAAATGCCGCAAGTACCGCTGCCGCAACAGATTTTGCCACCACAGCCGCAACCACAACCAACTATGGAAGTATCACGACAGGTGTCTCAGCAGCAGCTGTTTCAGCAGCAGGAGATTGAATCAAAGCCTTACACGTATGTGACTGAAAAGCCAACGGGCTGGTTCAGGACAGGGCAGGATGCTGATGTTGTTCTTTATGCCACAGGATTTGAAGAAAGCGGCGGGCCTCTGGTTCTCAACCATCCAGGAAAAGTTGCAACAGATGGCAAGCGTTTGATTGTTTCTGACACTTGGAACAACCGCGTTTTGGTCTGGAACGAGATTCCAACGAAAAGCGGCCAGCTCCCGGATGTGGTGCTCGGGCAGGATGACTTTTACTCAAACACGCCAGGGATTGGCACTGGCAAGTTGAATTGGCCGATGGCCGTGGCAACAGACGGCACAAGGCTTCTCGTGGGCGATGCTTTTAACGACCGCGTTTTGATTTGGAACGAATTCCCAGCTACTAACGGCCAGCAAGCAGACATTGTTCTGGGCGCTCCTGATTTTGACACCTGGCCGAATTATCGGGACAGGATTCAGGAAAGAGACCCAAAGACAAGGATTTACTGGCCTTGGGATGTTTGGACAGATGGGCAAAAGGTCATTGTTACGAGCACAGTGGACGGTTCTATCCTCAGCTGGAACTCTTTCCCAACAAGAAACAACCAGCCTGCCGATTTGGTGCTGGGTTACGAGGATTTTCCCAAAAGGTTTGGGCAGCAGCCTGAAAATCCCCTGGCTGATTTGGGAACGCCAAGGGCTATCGTGTTCGACGGAAAGCATTTGGTGGTAGGCGACTACAGCGCCAAAAGAGCTTTTGTCTGGAACGGCTTCCCGGTCAGGAATGGCCAGCCCGCAGACTTCAGCATCATGGTGAAACGTGTTGAGGACGAGCCTTACAATGACGTAATGGGTGTTGCGATGAAAGGCAACAGGCTGTTCGTTGCAAGCGCCCATCAGGTTTACATCTGGAGCAGTTTTCCTGAGCAGGGCGAAAAGGAGGACTTTAGGGTGGGGCAGACAAGGCCTGAGCTTGGCAGCGATGGAATGTCGGGTCCATTCGGCGTGGCAACTGACGGCAGCAAGTTGATTGTTGCGGATACGAACAACAACAGGGTGGTCATCTTCAGCAGGATTCCAACAGAGGCTGAAGCTAAGGCTGATGTTGTCCTAGGCCAGCCGGATTTTGGCATTAATACATTTATGGCGAGGAACAGTTGTGGGGGCCCTGGCGTTTACTCAAACGGTGAGCAGCTCGCCATAGGCTGCGACTTTGGAAGGAGAATATACGTTTACAACCACTTGCCTGATGAAAGCAAAGCAGAAGCAGATGTGGTTATCAACGCGACATGGCTTGGAGGCGTGCAGCAGGCAATAACAGATGGTGGAAAGCTTATTGCTGCCAACAGGGAAGCCGGAAGGATTTTGATTTGGAATAAAGTGCCTGAAGTTGATAACAAGCTTCCTGATGTCATTCTGGGTGCATCAACCGACCTCGAATGGTGGAGGAATGGCAAAGGCAGGGCGGAATTGAATAATCCTGTCAGCGTTGCAACAGACGGCAAGCGCATTTTTGCGAGCGATTGGGGTAACAATCGTATCCTGATATGGAACAGCATTCCTGAAAAAGACCAGACGCCCGCCGACCTGGTCATTGGGCAGCCGGATTTTGACTCTACCTCACATGGTGAAGAGCTGAACCAGCTTGACTCGCCTTACCAGGTGTCAACAGATGGCAAAAGGCTTGTTGTGGCTGATTCCGCCAATAACAGGGTGCTTGTCTGGAAGAGTATCCCAACAGCAAGCGGCCAGCCTGCTGACTTTCAGATTAAGGTTACTGACCACTCAACCGGCAGCCAGAACTGGTATGGCCTGCCACAGTATGCCCGCCTCACAGGGCCTCAGGGGGTGTTTATTTACAACAACAGTTTGTTTGTTGGAGATGTTGGGAACAACCGCGTTCTCGTGTGGAAAAAGTTCCCTGAAAGCGAACTTGACGAGCCCGACATTGTGCTGGGGCAGAAGGATTTCAAGAGCAACTACCCATCGAACTCAAAAAACGGCCTGTTCATGCCGTCCTACATTTCCTTCGACGGCAGCTTCCTCTGGGTTGGGGAGACAAAATGGTCCAACAGGCTGCTCAGGTTCAGCGTGCAGCCAGACTGACGTCAGCTGACATAGTCTGAAACCGTCCTTTGTTTAATGTCAACCGCTTCCAGATGTGCCAGGCGTATTCCAACCTGCCTAAGCAATCTTTTGTCGGCCATGAAAAGCTGGAGGAGCTGCCTTGCAGTTTTCATGGCCATCGGCAGGTCTGCTGTAGCTTCGGGGCAAGTTTTCTCCCTGGTATGCGTCTCAAAATCCTCAAACCTTGCCCGGATGCCAACGGTCCTGA
>CAYUOQ010000144.1:845-3114 GCA_964446445.1 uncultured Methanosarcinales archaeon | reverse complement strand
TCGTCTAACGGAAGGACGGGAGGTTCAGACCCTCCTTGTGTGGGCTCAAATCTCCAGTGTGGGTGAGAATCCCACCGCCGGCGCATTAATTTAACGCAGCCTCACCAGCTTAAGTCCCTTGATCCTTGAAAAGTCCTCTGTGTTCAGGGTAGCAAGTGCGCAGTTGTTGACAATCGCGGTTGCTGCTATGAAGACATCGTTTGAGCCAATGATGTTGCCGGCACTTTTCAGCTCCTTGAAAATCTCTGCTGCCTTGCGCGCTGCCGCCTCATTGAAGCCAAGCAGCTCGGTCCGGTTGAGAAAAGACTCTACTGTGTCAAGAGAGTGGCTTCTCAGGAGAAGCTCAAAGGCAGCAACTGTTGGAAGATAAGGCTTTTGATCACGGAAGCTCTGTGCGAATGATTGCGCAAATTGGCTGTCTTTGAATAGTGCAATGCACACTGACGCGTCTAATGCAACATTTTCCATATTTTTCCATCTGATATTTTTTCAGCTTTTTTTAGCCACTTGAAGGCTTCATTGTATTCGGTGTCGCCCTCAAACACGCCTGCAAATTCGATTAAACCGCCAATAGTCTTCTTTTTCTCATTTGATCTCTCCAATGCATCAGCTATCACTTCGCTAAAGCTCTTGTCCTTTCCCTTGGCCTTCTTCAATTCAGCGTAAACTTTGTTTGAAATCATGATAGTTCTTGCCATGATATGAATATACGTATGAATATCTATATAAAATTTGTGCCTTTCTCCAGCAATTTTTTCCCAAATGCAAGATAAGCTGACACCCCAAGGGCAACAATGCCTGTTGAGATGGATGCCCCGACAAGTGCATTTGCTGCTGCAGAAGCCTTGATTACGTTAATCCTTGCAATGATTGATGTGCCAAGGGATAGGCTAACATCACTTCCACCTCCGCCAGCAGCTTCAACAAGCAATTCGGCGCTGATTTTGCCAGCCTTCGTTCCGCTTGCGGTAACAGTAGCCCTTGCCCTGCCGTTTCCCGGTATTTCAACAGTTTTTGGCCAAACCTTGAGCATCTCCGAGTTGCTGCTCAGGGTAAAGCCTGCTTCTTCAATGCCTGTATTGTGCAGAATCAGTTGCCTGGACGACTGCGAGCCTTCCTCAACAACGAATTCAAGCGAGGAGGGGGATACGCCAATCCCTGTTGCAGAGGCTGGCGCGGCCATTGCAAATAATAGAAAAAAATAAATTAAAAAAGAAGCTTTCACCGCGAATTCACCGCGACCAGCGATATCTTCCCAGAATAGTTGCCAGGGGAAGCTGACATGGGCATGTCCAGCCACAGGCTGAGGCCTGTCCGAGCGCCAGGCTCAAGGTTCACCTCTTTTGTCGCTTTTTCGTTCGACATTATGCCTGCCTTATTGGCGCTATCGTAACTGCCGTTGAATGCGTACCTAAGCCTTGAAGCGCCAATGGCTCTGCTGCCAGAAGTGAAGTTCGTAGCCCAGATTCTGAAATCCAACTGGACATTCCCTGAGTTCGTCAAGGTTATGTTTGACTCTGTGGAGTCTGAACTGTCGCCCGGAATTTCATAAGTCGTGCCAGGCGCTGCAAAGAAAACAACCGAGCTTGCATCAATCTCCACTGCAGTCAATGAAAGGTATTCAAGGCTTGCATTAGCGGATACACCGTGGCCAGAATTGTCAGATGCCCATACAGTTATTGCGTAGCTGCCCGGGGCGAAGCTGCTTGAAATGTTGAATGCTGCCGAGTAAACAGTTGCTGTTGAGTTAATTTCTGCCTTTTTTGCCATTGTGATGTTAAAGCCATCAAAGTTCATAACAGCGCCTGAAATGTCGGATGCGCCATTGGAGTCTGATACAACAGCTTCAATGGCTACTGTCCTGTTGTTGCCCGGCGTGGGGCTGACCTGGCTTCCTGCAAGGAAAGGGTCATCGTCTGTGATGGAAATGGAATTTACGGCGGGCTCAAAACTGCTTACAACTATGGTGACTGCTATCTCCCTTGATTGCAGGGAAATGCCAGCAACTGAAGCGCTGTTTCGAAAAACTGGCGCAGCCTCAGAAAAATCATCGGAATTATTGCCCGTATCAACATAGCTGCCGTTTGCGGTTTTCCTTTTCAGAGAGTTTCCGCTGCTGCTGCCGGGGTGTGGGGAACCCTCAAATAACCCCTGTCCAATGCCTTCAGCACTGCCCCATCCTACCGCATCCACAAACGTGCCAATTGAATCTTTAAGCGCAACGCCGGCATTTGAGAGGGCGGCCTTGAGCGGGCCATCCCGGCATGCG
>CAYUOQ010000144.1:0-835 GCA_964446445.1 uncultured Methanosarcinales archaeon | reverse complement strand
GGCAGACCGGCAGCAATCATCACGCACAAAATTGGGAAACACGCCATTCTCATTATCATCACCAACAGCATCAATTAATTCCAGAATTAAAATGCCTTTCGGCTGTTTTGTCGTCGAATTTACTGAAGTTCAGCAAACCTTGCGGCACCCCTTGCAAAATTGACGGAAAAGCGCGGTTTTTTTGGAAGAAAAACGGAAAATGCGGAAACAACAGGCTTGATGAACTCGTCTTTCACTTCAGCTTTTGCGATACGTTTATAAATTTCGTTCAGGCCGGTCAAGGAATGCTGGTTCCGTCAGGCATTCGGCGCAAGGCTGAATCTTATCTCTCAAATCTGGCACTGATTTGGCTTGCCATGGCGTTTTACCGCACCAACAGTTATTATTTAGACTTCCTCAGGCCTGAAACACAACAAGCTCTGCTATGGATGGCGCTGGCATATACGGCGCTCGGCCTTGTGTTCCAGGTAATCATTCCCTTCAGGTATGTTGGTGAGTCAAAAGGGGCCACGCTCATCAGGCTGCTTTGGCGGCTTTCCAGGGAAACGAAGGCATACATCGCGAACTTCGCTCTTAACCCCGGCCATCACATGCCCAAGATAGACCAACACGAAAAAACCGCCTTCCTTTTTGTGCTTGTTAAGATATTTTTCCTGCCGCTAATGATCAACTTCTTTTTTAACAGCCTTAACAGCTTCCAGAGCAGTTTCGGAGGATGGCGTCCACAGGAATTCGCCATCGGCATGCAGTTGTTCAACTCAGTCATATATCCTGCGCTCGTAGCGCTCATCTTTATGATAGACACAGCATACTTCTCATTCGGTTATGCGCTAGA
>CAYUOQ010000143.1:2622-3182 GCA_964446445.1 uncultured Methanosarcinales archaeon | reverse complement strand
ATGGACAACATCCTGATGGTATTCGTGAAGGGAAGGTTATTCGTGAGGCTTCAAAGAACGTTTATACTGGTGCCGTTACGCATTTGATGGAAGATTTAGGAGTGATATCAATAGCTGATACTCCGGACAATAGGAAAAATATAGCGTTGGGCGTGGAAAGGGGTGTTGGCAATACTACTTGGCCCGTAGAGGGATCTTGGATTGGATGGGACGCCGCCCTCAATGACCCTGAAGCCAAAGTTGAACTTGACAACACTGGCAAACTCACTACCAAAACTGCTTTGAGACTCGCCTATGAGATTTTCGACATGCTTAAAAGCCCGGATTATGCCGCAAAAGTGAGAGACGTCGTATCAAGAGAAGCCCAGTTGGCACCTGAAGTCCTAAAATATTCAAACATGAGGCTATCTCCGCAAGGCACAATTAAAGACGTAATGCCTGGCGATATAGACTATCTTTTTAATCCGTGAAATTCATTTGAGGCTTCGCTATGTCTATGCGGTTTTTTACCAGAACACGCACTGGCATTGGTCATAAAACAATCGCACTATCACTGTTGA
>CAYUOQ010000143.1:0-2598 GCA_964446445.1 uncultured Methanosarcinales archaeon | reverse complement strand
GCCGAATTTTTTCATGAATGCAAGCAGCCCGTTAAAGTCTATTTTTCCATACTTGACTTCTACCGGCGTTATTCCATTTGAGGCAATGACAGCGTCCACTTCGTTTTTGTAAGGGTCCCGCCAGAAATATTCGGCCTTCAGCTGATTGATTACCATCCATTCAAACACTTTTGATTTTGAAAGCTCGTCCTCCCTGAAGAGGAGATCGGCGGATATGAGCGTTGGATAATATTTTTTCAGTTTTCTTTCAGTCTTTCTTTTGTTCCTGGAAAAGTTGTAGAGCTTTCTCAGGAGGAATGACTGTTCAAGGTATGTCAGGTAATTCGACACTGTTTGCCTGGTTATTTTCAGCTCTTTTGCAAGATCTGACAGGTCTATGAGCTGTCCGGGTTCCTCTGTTAGAATCTTTATGAGAGACTGCATTGCTTCCATATCCTTCACGCCCAGTAGCAGGGCCAGGTCCCGGAAAACAACTTTTTCCAGAATGCTCTCGTTGATGTACTTCTTTATTATGGCCTTTTCGGCAATTCCAACCAGCTCTGGAAAGCCAAGTGTGAGCGTGAATTCGTCAAACAGCTGAGATAATTCCTTGCCGTACAGCGTTGTTGGAGCAAGATTTGCTTCCTTGAATTGCAGGAATTCCCTGAAGTTCAAGGGCTCGACCTTGAATTCAAAAAGCCTGCCTGCCAAAGTTTCTTTTGATTGTTTTCTTATGAACAGGGATTCTGAGCCTGAGAGCAGTATCTTAATGTTTTTCCCGAAGAGGTCGTAAATGCTTTTCAGTTGGTTCTCCCAGCCTGCGAGCTTTTGAATCTCGTCCAGCAGGAGAAGATATTTTCCGCTCTTAAAACTTTTACCGACCAGCGCCTCATATTCCTTGATTATGTCCCGTATGCCTGACTGCGCAAACTCATCAAATGAGAAATAGATGACGTTTTTAGGCTCAAATCCTTTTTGGATGAAGTCATTCACTGTTTTGAGCATGATGGTTGTCTTGCCCACACGTCTCAATCCTGTGAGCGCTATCATCTGCGGCATCGGCAGGAATTTAAGCACTTCCGTGTAGATTTCCCTTTCCTTGAATTCCATCGTGAATTGCTCTTTCCACCACGGGTTGAAGTCAAGCAGCGCTTCTTTAATCTGTGTCATGTTAACATAACCCAAAATCTATTTTGTGTTAGTTACAAATAACCTAGAATATTTAAATCTTTCGCATCAGGCATTGCATTTACCACTCTTCAGTCAGTAATACTTTAAGCACTTCTTTAAGCAGCATACGCGCAAACAAGACACGCAAATGTTTCTATTGACAATAGAAACTACTTTCTATTTACAGTAGCAACTAATAGGCGCACATCTGCAATATTTAACTGAGATGTTAACTAGTGTTTAAGCAGTTTTTTAAGTGTTGCCTCACTTTTCCTTTGTTGCTCTTCGGTCGCCCCAAGCCTTACGTTATGCTTTTCAGCCAGCCTGTAAATGTCATGCATAGCCGTGTTCAGCAACTCTGCAGCCTTTCCTATTGAAATCCGGCCTTTTTCAACAAGGTTAAGAACGTATTCTTCAGCTCCTGAATACAGCAGCTGGCGCAGGGCTGTTGACTGGTCAACGTATTCTTCCCTTGCTCTGAGCCTTGCCAGCGCCATTATTTCTTCAGATATCCTCAAAGGGTAAGAGACGCTGTTCATTTTATTTCACCTCCAATCAGTTTCATTGCGCGATTATACGCTTCTTTCCTAACAGTGCTTCGCAGCTTTTCAATGGCAGCTACTGCCTCCTGCTTGTTTACTCTTCCGGTTCTAAAGAGCCAGACGATAGCGTCTGAAGGAACTAAAAGCGGCGCATCCTCCTCTTCCAGAATGCTGATGAACTTCCTGTCGTCACTGATGATTGCGTCGGCCTTTTCTTTTTTTAACAGAGCCAAAGCGGACATTTCCCCCTTGCCTAAACTTTCACTATCCTCTCCAGTCAAGTCAATAACCTTAATTCCGGACTTTGCGGTCAGAGCAGTACCTTGTGGTCGTTTACTGATACTCAGCAAAATCTTCTTCCTTTATTTTTGCTAGTTCAAGAATGCCCTTAAGTGTTCCTATTTTTAGTTCACCATGATTTGGGACTACTGTTCCAATCACGCCATCAGGCATTTCCTTGCGAAGAATTACGTGACTGCCTTTCTGGCGAATTGCAGCGAAGCCGAACTTGTTGCAAAGAATCTTGATGCAGTCCTTGCCTGAAATCTTTTTAAGCTTCCGCAACCCCAGCCACCTCAAAAGTGGTCAGCAGCGGCCGAGCTTTTTTCTTCAATGGGAAATCTTCAAGGTACAACTCAGTGGCTTCCTTAAGATTGGCAACAGCTTCATCTACTGTAGAACCCTGGCTAACAGTGCCAACCTCAGGGCATTCAGCAACATACATATCCTCCTCTTTCTGGATAATCGCTGTAAAAGCTTTCATAAATCATGAATTGCCCTTCAATTTATTTAAACCTTGCGATTCCAGAAAACCACTCAGTAGTCACCACTTTCCAGTCAGTAATAGAAAGGTTTATATAGGCTGAAAATCAGTATTTGGAAGCAATGACAACACGCCAAAAAGGAG
>CAYUOQ010000142.1:0-3236 GCA_964446445.1 uncultured Methanosarcinales archaeon | reverse complement strand
AGATCACAGAATTTATTTTCATTATGAAAATTATCCCTGCAGGAGTAATGAAGAATAGACTCAAACCGGCGGCAACCCACTTACCAAACTCTATAGCGACGGTTTCAGATTTTACCATCTTCCATCTCAAATTCACGAGTAATAATACCTCCCCTCCGTCTTTTGCTCCCTGTCGAGCCTTGAATCCGGGCTGTTAATCCTTGGCCTTTTGCTGTCCTTGTCTCGCCTCAGCGTTATGTCCAGGCTCTTGAGGAAGCTGTTCATGCCCTCTTCCATGTTGAAAGGACCGTTAACATGCCCTGAAATTGCAGGCTGGCCTGTGAAGACCATTAGGAGGTCGGAAACGTAGTCTATTACTAACAAGTCATGGTCAACAACAAGCGCTGCCTTGCCGCTCAAGTCCATTCTCTCCCTTATAGTTTTTGAAACAGCGATTCTCTGCTCGACATCAAGGTATGCTGAGGGCTCGTCAATCAGGTAAAGGTCTGCATCCTCCGCAAGACATTTGGCTATCATTACCCTTTGGAGTTCCCCACCTGAAAGGTCGCTTACTTTTTTCAGCAGCAGTGGCTCAATGGTCAGCCTTGCCATCAGTTGGGCATCATGCTGTGCCCTTGACAGGATGTCTGTAACCAACTCATCTGACCTGTGGGCTGAGTGTATGTATTGCGGCTTGTAAGATACAGCAATGTTTGCGCTTATTTCACCCTTATCCGCCTTTATTTCACCTGCAAGCATTCTTACAAAGCTGGTCTTTCCAGTGCCATTTTCTCCCAACACGCCTATTACATGTTTTTTGGGGATTTCGCCTGCCTCGGCAGTCATTTGGAATTTTCCCAGCTTCTTGCTTACATTGCTCCAGCTTACCAAAGCCTCCTTTCCGGCAATTTTCTTTGCAGGCTTTGATTCGAACTTGATTTCGTTTTGCCTGAATCGCATGTTTTCATCACGAAGGTAACCCTCCAGGTAAGTGTTTATTGCGTTTCTTGTTGGCCTGGGCTTGCTTGCAATCCCGTATGCCCCTGCCTCGCCATACATGATATGGACAGTGTCTGCAAGGTAGTCAAGGATTATAAGGTCGTGCTCCACCACCATTATCGCCTTTTCCTGGCTTGAAATTGCCCTTATGAATTTTGCAGCATTAATCCTTTGTTTTATGTCCAGGTATGATGTTGGCTCGTCAAATATGAAAACATTCGAACCGTCCTCTTTTAATACGGCAGCGGCTATTGCCACCCTTTGGAGTTCCCCACCTGAAATTTTGTCCAAGTCCGTATCAAGGGCGTCTGGAATGCCAAGCTCATCGGAAACATTTGTAATTTTGCTTTTGTCGTTGCATACCCTGCTGAGAAGTTGACGGGCTGTGCCGGTGAAGCTTTTTGGGATTGCATCCACAGCCTGGGGCTTTACGGAGACTTTTATCCTTCCGTCCTTTACTTTTTCAAAGAATGCCTGGGCCTCTGAGCCTTTGAACAGTTGTATGAGCTTGCCTATTGCGTCTTTTGGCGCCTCTTGTGGGTTTCCAAAGTTTGGCTTGAGCATTTGCGCGACTATCTTGACTGCGCTGCTTTTACCAATGCCATTCACGCCCAGGATTCCATTAACCTGGCCAAATAGTGGCACTGGCAGGCTGAAAAGTGAGAACCCGTCAATTCCAAACCGGTGTATTGGCTTGTCTGTAAGCTCTTCAGGGAGCTTTACCATGTGGATTGCCCCAAAGGGGCATTTTTTTACTGTAATTGACTCAGCATCTGTGCATACATCCTCGTTTACCTGCGCCTTTCCGTCAGGCCCTATCACGAATACCTCATTTCCCATCCTGTTTCCAGGGCTGACCCTGATGCAAAGGTAGCCCCCGCAGCCTTGCGGGTTGCATTTCTCCTTTTCAATAACTGCTATTCGTTTCATGCTTCAAAAAGGGTCTATCGCAAAGATATATAAATATTCTCGATTCAAAAAACAACGTGGCCACCATCAGCGACATTGCGGAGACGCTTGCAAATTCAGGATGGGAGCAGCGCGATGGCAAAAAGGGTTTTGCATTGTACGAGGCTCCCAAAAAGCCAGATGGCAACCAGACTTTTTTTGCCGTGCCGAAGCTGACGATTTAACTGCGTGCTTGTGGGATGCGCCTTCATTGGAAGCCGCACAAAGGGATATTGGATTTATGCCTGCGCCATCCAGCAAGATGAGGGAGCGGGTGTACTCCATTGGCCTGTTTTTCACGCCACTCCTTGTCCTGGCCCTGCCAGCGGTTATGGCTTATTTCAGTGTCAGACTTTACAGGGAGCAAAGGGCAATGTCAGAGGGCTTCAAGCATAAGCGAATTAATGCTGACGCAATACAAGCCATTGCGGGACATGCTTAGCTGAACTTTTTGCGGAAGTGGGTGAATCAAAATGCTTGTGAAACATTTATAAATTCTGCAATTTAGATTCTGAGCATGGCAAAGAAGATGGCAGTGCGCAAGGATGTTGAAAAGCTTGTTCCTGATACATCTGTGATTATCGAAGGCATGGTCAGCAGGAAAATTATGTCTGGCGAGATAAAGCCTTCAAAAGTTCTTATACATGAAGCAGTCATTGCTGAGCTTGAACATCAGGCGAACATGAACAAGACAATAGGCTTTCTTGGCTTGGATGAAATTAAGCACCTTAAGGACATTTGCGAGAAGTTCAGTTTCACGCTGGAGTTTGCCGGTGTCAGGCCGCATGCTGCTGAGATCAGGAATGCCCAGCTTGGTGAGATTGATGCAATGATAAGGCAGCTCGCCTTTGAGAGTGATGGTGTCCTCATGACTGCGGACAAGGTGCAGGCTGAGGTTGCCAGGGCAAAGAACATTCCGGTTCTCTTTGTTGAGATTGAGCAGATGCAGCACACCATCAGGCTGGAGTCCTATTTTGATCCTGAGACAATGAGCGTCCACCTTCGCGAGAACGTGACCCCAAAGGCGAAGAAGGGAATGCCTGGCAAGTGGGTTTTTGTTGAGATTGACAGGAAGCTTCTGGCAAGGGAAGACGTGAAGGAAATGTCCCGCGAGATAATTGAAGAGGCTGGCATCAGGAAGGACGGCTTTGTGGAAATTGAGCGCCCGGGCTCAACCATTGTGCAGCTTGGCGCCTACAGGATTGTGATTACCAGGCCCCCATTGTCTGATGGCTGGGAAATAACTGCTGTCCGCCCTGTGAAGAAGCTTAGCCTTCAGGAATACAGTTTGTCAGAAAAACTCCAGAATA
>CAYUOQ010000141.1:0-3276 GCA_964446445.1 uncultured Methanosarcinales archaeon | reverse complement strand
TCAATGCCTGAATCGCACCAATCCCTCCCCTGTCCTGCTGCCCGGTTATTCCATCAATCTCATCAATAAGACTAATCTTTCCCCTGTTGAAGAGGCTCAACTGCCTGCTCGCATTCCCAGCAGTTGAAGTTATGCCATCGGCATTCCTAAAGTCAGAAGCGTTAGTCTCAAGGACTTCAAGGCCAAGCTCAGAAGCTACAGCATAAACGCTGCAGGTTTTTCCACAGCCAACAGGGCCGACAAGCAAAGCAGCTTTCTTCCTTGAATGCTTTGCATCAAAGCCCCGAACAAAAGCCAGCAGGGCTGCTGTTGCTTCCTGCTGCCCGCAAATGCCCCCAATAGACCTGGGCAGGTGCTTCTTTGTCCACGGAATAGAATCTATTGACATCTTCCCCCTCAACTGTCAATCTCCTTCCCGTCTATAAAAATCTTGCCGTTGCCATTCTCAATCAGCCTGCCTTCAACAGTTGTGTTGAAAAGGTAAATCCGAGCTTCGTCATGAACGATAACGTCCTGCCTTATCCCGGACCTGTAATACTTCTGAACAACATTCTCCCGGGCTATCGCAATATCAACCTTGCTATCCCGCACTATTATCGTTGAGCCTCTCCCATTGTTCTGCAGGTCAGAAAGGTCAGAATCAACCAGCTCAATTTTTGCCCCATTCCACGCTTGGGGATACCAAGATGTGACCTCTGAATTTACCAGCTTCAACTTATTGGTGTCAAAATTCAAGCTGAAATCGCCATACCTCCTGGCCTTCAAACCAGAAGCCTTCACAGTTGGCGGGGGCAGCCGCCAGTCAGACCCAGCATTCATGCCGATTGTTATTTTCGAATCAACAAAAGAAACATTCGTATGCTTGTCAAGAGTCGTTCCCCAACGATAGAAGCTTGAATTTCTCACATCAATCCTCATGCGATCACGCTCGTTGTTTTCAATCTCAAGCATAAAGCTATCTACATCTCCAACAGGCAAGTTGAAAGTTGCATTAACATCAGCAAGGACAAGCTCAAAAAACATGCTGCTATCCACGACTGCAACGGTCACATTATTATTGATTGTCAAGCCGATTATGCTGTTGGAAATGTCAAACATGGCATTTCCGGAGGCGCCATGCCAAGGTGTGCAGCAGTCATTGCCCCTCACATTCTTCATAAAAACAGCAACATTGCCCCTGTAGTCAAAATTGAACCATGCGCCATTTCCCCCAGTTTTAAGCCTAACGTTAGTCATCTCCAAGACTGCATTATCCCTGAAATAAGCCCTGTACTGCTGGTTGTAGTCCTGCATGAAAACAATTTCAGAATCAACAACCATTAGCTTGCCACTGCCATTAACTATCAGGTTACCATACAGATTGAGTCTGGACTTGTTAATTACAAATTCGCCGCTGCTAACCACCAAGTCCTTAAACATATTGGACTCTTTAAGCTTTGACTCCTCTTTTTTTGCCTCCTCTGGCTGCTCGACTTCAATGCCCTGCTGTTGCGGCTGCCCAGAAAGTTCCGCCTGCTCAGGAGCTTCATAATCAGGCTCCTGCTGAAATAAGCATCCTGCAAGAAAAATGGCCAGAAAAATAAAAGGCAGCACACGCATGAGCCCAATCCATGAATCAGACTTTTAAATCCTTTGCTGATTTGGGAAGAACTCCTTAATCGCCTGCTCGTATAAAACCGTTATTTTTGGGCTCCAATCCTTGGGAAAGCAGTCATAATACCTCTCTGAAGCATATCGCTCATCAACAAAGAGAATCACGCCCCTATCAGTTTCAGAGCGGATGCACCTTCCCGCAGACTGCAAGGCCTTTGTGAAAGCAGGAAATACGTAACCGTAATCCCATCCCCGGCCAAATTTAGTGTCGTAATACCTTATAAGTTCTTCTGTATGAAGGTCAGGCCGGCCCAAAGGCAATCCGACAACCACAACACCATTAAGCAAGGTTCCTGGAAGGTCAATGCCCTCACTAAAGCTTCCGCCAATAACAGCCAACAAAACAGCGCCAGAAAAATAAGCTGTCCTGAACTGGTGCAGCAGTTTTTGCTTCTCACCCTTAGTCAAGTTTGGATGCTCCTTAAGCACAGCCTTGGTAAGCTTTGAATGAAGATGCTTATGAATCTGCTCCATCAAGTAGTAGCTCGGAAAGAAAAGAATCACGTTGCCAGGAATGGCAGCTGCTGCCCTTGCACAAACATCGGCAAGCCTGGCAAACTGGTCAGGCGTCCTCTGGCTGAACCTTGTTGTTGATGAAGTAACAATCAAAGCAAGCCTGTTTTCCTTTGGCATTGGATTCCTGTACTCCTTAAGCAAGGTACCTTCCGGAAGCCCAAGAATATCCCTATACATTGAAGTTGGGGTCAGCGTCCCTGACATCATAATCACAGAGTGGGCATGCTTCAAAACCTTGGCAGTCTCAATTGAAGGGTCAAGGCAGTTCAATGAGATGCTTATAATCTTCCCTCTTTGAGTGTTATCAACAGAAAGAATTCGGGCATATCCTGAATCGGAAGTTTCCCAGTTCTCAAGAAAGTCAGCAATGCTTCCGATAAAGCTCTGCTGCTCAGTCTCCCTGACAGTTTCAGCAACAACACCCATCTTTTCAAGCATTGCCTCAAAATCCTTGCCCAGCCTTTCCACAAGCTGATTTCGAGTTATAACCTTTTCACCAAACTGGCTTCCCAAGCCATTCAAAACAGACCTAAGGTTAGCAAGGAACATTGCAATCTCGCTTTGCTCAAACTTCTCACACTCCTTTAAAGCACGCTCAATTATCAAAGTTGAAATCCTGTCAGTAAGCATCTCCCGCATCCTGTCAGGAAGGTTATGGGCCTCATCAACTATGATGATTGACTCCTCAACAGTCTTCCCGGTCTTCCTGAGAAAGCTCTCCCTAACCTGAGGGTTAAACATGGAATAATAATCTGCAATAACTAATAAGGCGTCCTTAGAAGCTGCAATGGAAGCCTCATAAGGGCAAACACCACACTTCCTGGCTAACGCAACAGTTTCTTCAGTGTGCATGGGATCTGAAGAAATTTTTGAAATAACAATCTTGGAATCAGGAGTAAGCATGCTTCCCTTTTTGAAGTTTGAATAAAAGCTGCAGCCGTCATTCTCAACCAAGGATTTACAATAGTCATGAAACTGCCTGTTGTACAACGCTGAAACATCATCACGGGCGCACATGTGCCTCTTTCCAACAAGGTCTGTGACGACAAAATCAACGTTATGAGCCTGTTTGATCAATTTGGCTGTTTCAACGGCTATCGCGTGCTG
>CAYUOQ010000140.1:3067-3289 GCA_964446445.1 uncultured Methanosarcinales archaeon | reverse complement strand
GGATGCAAACGTCATATGGGCGGCACGGCCAGCGGAGTCCATGAAAGGCACGATAACTGTAATGAAAAAAATAACAGGTGACAAAAGCCCATGGATCTTGGGAAAGGTCGAAAGGCAGCAAAGGGCATCAGCAGGCGGCCATGCAGTAGCAGCAAGGCATGTTGATGACGAGCTTGGCATCGAGATTGTTTGAGCAATCAAGCAAAGGAATCACATTCACCA
>CAYUOQ010000140.1:0-3057 GCA_964446445.1 uncultured Methanosarcinales archaeon | reverse complement strand
AGCGTCCTCAAGCACAGGCTTGGGGACCTTTTTTTTTCTTTTTTTATGTTTTTTTAATTCAAGAACAAGCAGTTATTCACATAATTCCTTCGGAACCTTGAAATCTTTGCCTGAAAAAACTATTTCTTCACATTGAGATATGGCTTTCTTGCAAAGTAAGGTATGAGGTTGTTGTCTTTGGCGTATCTGAGAAATGCAGCGGTGCACTTTTGGCTCCTGCTTTCTATGCCAAATTTTGACAATATGGCGAGGGCGCAATAATAAAGAGCGTAAAACCATTCTTCAGGAATCTTGTAGTCAAATCCCTTTTCCCTGTAAAGGTCACACAGCTCCAAGTTTGCTTTTGCCTTTGCAAGGTACTCCCTGGCCTTAGTGTCATCAGGCTGGACAATAAGCAGGCCTTTGTGCTTTTTACCGTTCTTTTCATCCTTCCTTGCATTTTCAAAGCAGTCAGCGACTTCTTTTGCCGTCATTTGTTGCCATCCTCCTCATGAATTCAACGAACTTTTCCTGCCCAAACAATACGATCCCTTTTTTTACCGCATCAACAAACGCTTTATTCTGCTTTCTCAGTTCGTGCATAAATTCAGCTGGCGTAAAATTTATGGAGTGTATCTTCTTAATTTGCGTCTTTTGGGCGTTTCTTACGGATTCCTTGATTTTCACAAACTTGTTCTTGCCTGAAGTTACCCCAACGATATCAATATCGTTAGCGTCATCTGGCGATTTAATACTGCTGCCGTATAGTATAAGAAAATCAACATTCCCTTCAAACCCTGCGAAGTTATTCATCCATCTCTGGTTTCTCAAAGCGTCCTCGGTTAAGGCAACCGCCAGTGTTTTCTCTACAACAGGATTATCCCAGTTCAAGCCCGCGCTATAAACACTCGTTTTCCCGGAGCCAATCCTGGAAAGGGAAATGAGATTTTCCGACTGCATCCTTTTCAGGAGCTTCCACGTCCCAACCCGGCTGAGCCCAATTTCTTTTGCCAGAGACGTTACTGTCGTCTGTATCGCCAGGTCTTTCAGCAGGATTTTCAAGATTTCCGAAATTGACGTGTGCGCCATGTTGCTACCTTATTATCTTTTAGTTAATAGTTGTTAACTCTTGGTTAATAGCATATATAAATATTTTGGTTTCCTGCAGTGCAAGCGCTTGGTTTAACAAAGCTTTCAGGATGCTTTTTTTCAGCAAGAGCCTCCAAAATTGACGAGGCATGAGTTACGGGGTCTTGGAATTTTCCAGGAACTATGAGCATCATGTGATAACTGTCCTGGCTCCACATCCAGCCTCCAAAACCCAAAAGGTAACGCTCATTGACCATTTCCCGCCTCCAGCCGGTTGGTTTTTTCCCTTCCCCAAACAGGCCATCGCCAAGAAACTCCCGCTCAACATATCTATGGTCGGTTCGAATTTGCTCATGGAACAGCTCATCTGCAATGCCGAGGGCAAGCTGATACTTTTTGGTTTGGCCATTACCAGAAAAAACGTCATCAAACGAGTTCCAGTCAACAGAAACAACGGCAACAGGAACATCGATTGGAGTTTTCTTAACCGGTCCCCGGTACCTTCTGGCCTCGCCCTTCTTCATTAGCCTGTCTAACGTCATAATGAAAGGCTCAACAACGACAAGGGTTTCAGCCGCCTCCCTTGCACCAACAGGAATAAATTTTGGCATGGGAAAAGAAAATCCTGATTGATTTTTCAATTTTCTGTTCTTAACCTTTTTTTCCTTCTCTCAACGCTCTCAACACTTACATACACCCTGTTGCCTACCCTTAATGCCTCAAGCTTGCGTCTTGCAACAAGGTCAGATACACCACACTTTAAGCGTAATTCCCTAGCAGCATCCGCTGCTGAAATATACCCTTGAGGGAGGATGCCTGCATCGCGCCTCGCATCATCAATCCCGCCAAGGTACACTTTTAGGGCGTTTCCTAAGCCTGCCTCAGTGAGTTCACCTGAAGTTGCCTCAGGATGATTCTCCAGGTAGTCTCTAACTCTTTGCCTGTCAAAATCAGCGGTATGTGCCTGCTGGCCAAAGGCTCTTTCCTCAAGCCCTGCAGCCCTCTTTGCAGCATTGACCATATTCTGCCCAAAGGCCAGGGAAACTTCGTAGCTTAATCCAGCGGCTGTCAATTCAACAGCTGTGGCATTTGGATTCTCGTTTCTCAGATAGGCTACGACTTTTTCGTACGCATCCTGAACCCTGTATGGATTGCTAATAGAAGACCAACGCAACCTCTTAACAGACAGCAGGTAATCCTCAACATTTGGGCCATCCCAGGTTTCAGGATGCCTTTTGACAAGCGCAGCCAGCTTTTCAGCAACCCCAAGTTCTGTCCTCATGGCCTGACCTGGCCTGTTCAACACATTCAATCTTGCTTCAATGCCAAACAAGGGCGCTCCGGACTTTACCACACCGAGCAAAAGCTCCAATTCCTGTTCCGAATACTTCATTACCTTTGGCATGTGAGTGGGAAAACCAGATTGCGTTAAATTATTTTTGAATCGAATTAAAATGATAATTTAATTTATATTACGCTTCCATTGCCATAGCGTTCACGATGCAATATTCGGATTCCAGATGCAGCTGCTCCCGGAGCAGGATTTCCTCCGCGCATAAGCACATTATATGTTTCTTCTATCTCCCGCCGGACGCGTGCTGCTCCAGCACCGTTGTCTCTTGGAAGATTCATCACAGTATTAACAAGAGGGCCATACCTGAAAGGAAAAGCGACAGCTTCCTTTGTGAACTGTCCAGGCTGCACAACAGGCTGGCCATAAGCATTGCATGGCAAATGCGCATTTTTAACTTTATCCAATTGAGCATCATACCATTCCTGTATGCGCTGAGAATCTTCAGCAGTTACGCTTCCGATTACCAAAGCCCTAAGTGCAGTTGGAATTACATACTGTTCAACTTGAAGATTCCATGGCTGAAGAGCCTCCTCCGGGCTTTGCGGCCAGTCCCTTGCATATTGATCAGCAGTTGACCCAAAACAAATCCTTTCATAACTTGTCGGGCGTGCAAGGGCTTCCTCGAGGCTGACAGT
>CAYUOQ010000139.1:0-3315 GCA_964446445.1 uncultured Methanosarcinales archaeon | reverse complement strand
CCAGGCTTGGAATAGTGATAAAATACATCTTGGTTTGTAGATAGGATTAGTGTACTGCCATCTCCAAAGTCCCATGTGAACGCAATTGGGGTAAATCCAAGTCCTCTGCAAATGAATTGGAAGCTCTGCGAACTTGGATAGTATGTTGAGGTCAGGGTTGCGTTGACCTGCGACCTGTTTCCGACCTCCTGGGCTATTGTCGTATTCCTTAATGGCTCAGTCACGGTTGGGGTTTCTGGGAGCGAACTCGCGGTTGTCCTGTTTGTTTCTTCCCTGCTGCTTATCTGCCTGTCCGTAAGACCGCCTGTAAGGGCCACATACCCGACAACCACGCCAATAACTATCACCACGATAAGAGCCACAATAGCAACTGAACTTTGTGCTTTTTTCCCCATTTGACCAAACACCTCCCGATTTTACAATTATCTGGAACGGAAAAGCGTGCAAAAAATCACTAAACAAAAACCTTCAAGCTGATAAAACTTAGAGACTGTATAAAATTAAATAAATTTGCCTTATAGTTTATAAAGATTATAAAACTTCAAATTTTATAAAAACAAATAGAATTATTCACCTTCAATTTAAAAATGAAAAATGAATTCTTAAAAATAGGCAAACCAAAAGCTTTTATACAACCAAAATGCTTTGGGATTGGATATGCCAAGGGATAACGTTGAAAGCAGGGAGTTTTCTGGTCTGGATTTCAAAACAACATCCCAGTTAAAGGTTCCTGAAAGGCTGATTGACCAGATAGTTGGGCAAGAGGACGCTGTCCAGGTAATAAAGAAAGCCGCAAAGCAGAGGCGCCATGTCCTCCTCATTGGCGAGCCTGGAACCGGGAAATCGATGATGGGAATGGCAATGGCAGAGCTTCTCCCGAAGGAAAAGCTTGTGAGCATTGTTGCCTTTGCAAATCCCAATGATGAAAATCAGCCGTTGATAAGAGTTGTGCCTGCTGGCAAGGGCAAGGATATTGTGACTGCTGCCAAGCTTGAAGCAGGTAAAATGACAAAGCACGTCAACGTTGTCATCATAATCCTTCTGATAGCATCCCTTATTGTCCCTTGGTGGGCGTTCAACCATTACACCGCCATTAATCCAATATTGGGTGGCATAATGTTCCTGACATTCTCAATGTTTGGCTTTGCTTCCCTGGTTTCGTTTATCCTTTTCCTGAACCTTGGCAGGAGAGTCAAGAATGTTCTTAATGTGCCTAAGATAATAGTGAATAACTTTGAGCAGAAGACTGCTCCATTTTATGATGCCACCGGGGCTCACGCAGGTGCGCTTCTCGGCGATGTGCTTCACGATCCCTTTCAATCTGGGGGCCTGGGCACCCCGGCCCACGAAAGAGTGGTTGCTGGCATGATTCACAAAGCCCACATGGGTGTCCTGTTTGTTGATGAAATTGCAACATTGGAACCAACAACCCAGCAAGAGCTCCTGACAGCGCTGCAGGAGGGCCGCTATTCAATAACCGGCCAGTCTGAGCGGTCTGCAGGTGCGATGGTGAGAACTGAGGCAGTTCCCTGCAACTTCATCCTTATTGCAGCGGGCAACGTTGAGACAATTGCCAAAATGCACCCGGCCTTGAGGAGCAGGATTAGAGGCTACGGCTATGAAGTTTACATGCGCAACACCATGGAAGACACTAAGGAAAACAGGCTGAAGATTGCCCAGTTTGTTGCCCAGGAAGTTTCAAAGGACAAGAAGATTCCCCACTTTGCTCCTGATGCTGTTGAAGAAATAATAACAGAAGCAAGGAGGAGGGCTAACAGGAAGGGCCACCTCTCCCTTTTGTTGCGTGACTTGGGAGGCTTGGTTAGGGCGGCAGGCGACCTTGCCCAGGAAAGCGGCGCTTCCGCTGTTACAAGGGAGCACGTCCTTAGCGCGAAGAAGATTGCCCGCTCACTCGAGCAGCAGATAGCTGACAAATACATAGAACAAAAGAAGGACTACAATGTAATCCTTACAAGCGGCCTTAGGGTTGGAAGGGTTAACGGCCTTGCCGTATTTGGGGCAGGAGAGCATACATATGGGGCCGGCATGGTTACCCCAATTGAGGCTGCCGTAACGCCTGGCGGGAATGTTCGTGAGGTAATGGCTACTGGCCAGTTGGGTAAGATTGCGAAGGAGTCCATCACAAATGTTTCAGCGATTATCAAGAAGCATTTTGGCGAGGACATAAGGAAGAAGTATGACATTTACGTCCAATTCCTCCAGACTTACGGGGTTGAGGGTGACTCGGCATCGATAGCGATTGCTACGGCCATAATATCTGCCCTTAAGAATGTCCCTGTAAGGCAGGATTTTGCAATGACTGGCAGCCTGTCTGTCAGGGGTGAAGTCCTTCCAGTGGGTGGGGTGTCTGCAAAGGTCGAGGCGGCTGCAGAAACTGGAATCAGCAAGGTGATCGTTCCAAAGAGCAACTTGAATGACATAATCATAAGCAAGAAAGCAGCGGCAAGCATTGAAATCATACCTGTCGGAAGTATTGTTGAAGTACTTCGGCAGGCCCTTGATTGGAAGGGGAAAGAGTCAATACTTAGGCGAATAATAACCGCATAAAAAGTTATTACTCTTCTCCAATAGTAAGAAAACCTTTAATATAAACACATTCTAAGTAATGATTAATGGGCATTTATGCTCTAAAAAAAAGGGGTGAAGTTAAGAATGGTTATTGCGACAGATTATCTACAGCAGACAGGTAATGCTCTTAGCAGGCCTATAGAAAGCATTTGGCAGCAATTCCTGACCAATGCGCCTAATATCATTATGGGTGTTCTTGTCATACTTTTCGGCTACATTCTAAGTTCGTTATTGGGAGCTTTGACCCATGCTTTGCTGAATGCCGCAAAGGTTGATGACCACCTGAAGAAAGCCAGGTTGTCTCACTCGATTGGTTTCATCAGTGTTGCAAACCTGATTGGTTCCATGATTAAATGGTCTGTCTTTGCGCTGTTCATCTTGCAGGCAGCTTATTTATTCCAGCTAAGAGCGATTTCGATTCAGCTGGAAAAGCTTGCACAGTTGCTGCCTAATGTCTTCATGGCAGTCTTGATAATGCTGGGCGGCTTGATTGTTGCAGACTTTGCAGCAGACAGGATGCTTCACGCAAAAAGGAAAGGCGTGAGGGTTGCAAGCTCCATTGCAAGGTGGTCAATCATTGTAACAGTATTATTGACCGCGCTTGACCAGGTTGGCGTGAATGTTGAATTCATAACCAATGCGCTCCTCATCATGGTAGGGGCAGTTGGAGTGGGCATTGCAATCGCAGTTGGCATTGGCTTTGGCCAGACGTTCAAGGAAGAATCA
>CAYUOQ010000138.1:300-3327 GCA_964446445.1 uncultured Methanosarcinales archaeon | reverse complement strand
CCTGCTTTCTTTGCTGCCCATCCGGCTGTTTTCCCAACTACTTTTCCTGCTGCCGACCCTGCTGCTCCTCCTATAACTATGTCGCCCTCTTCTGCGTAATTTGCGTAATGCACAGCGTCATAAGCCTCGTCATTCGCGTCGTTTGCCCTCTCGGCAAAAGCGGCATCGACATTGCTCAAGCTAACCAAAACCGCCACAAGGATTGCAAATGTCCGTGTCTGGTTAGTTTTTGGAGTCATTTTATTTTCTTTCAAAATCTACTTCGGCTCCTGCATTGCATTCTTTCCTTAAATTGAACTAAGCATTTCAATCGCCTTTTTAGCATCCGCTTTCGTGAACTTGCCATCTACTTTGTCTCCTACCCATTCCAACTGCATGATGACCTCAGAAATGGGAGCGTCGTACTCTGGTTCATATTTGTCACTATTGGAGAAACGAAGCTTGTAAAAGATGAATTTTCCCCATTCAGATAATTGCTCTATGGTTATTTTATCTGACAAGTAATTGTTTAAAACTTTTAGCAATACTTTTCTTGTTAAGAACAGACTAATGTTTCGTTGTACAAGCTGACCTTCGATCATATCAAAGTCTTCAGCAGTCAATTTTTTGATTGAAGAACCTTTACCCAAATCTCCATAAACATACGCTTTAACCAGGCGAACCTTAGCTAAATGTGACGATTTCATTTGATCCCTCCATAGTCTTTCGTAAGATATTCCCTGTCAATTACACCACTAGGTCCTATAGTTTCTTTATACTCATTAATCTTTTTTCCATAATCATCTACATCTTGAATGTAGTTTTTACCGTAACCTTGATTTTTTGCTTTACTGAAGAATTCAAATTTGAACCCTTTATCGGTTTTAAAAACGTGGAACTGATCACTTTTTCCTGTTGCTCCTTGGAAAAAGGTTTTTGCGCTAGCTCGAACGCTTTCCGGCAAATTTTCTCCTCGTGCAAAAGCTAGAGCATCTTTCTTAGTGGCTCCATTGAACAATTGTTTTGCACTACCACTCTCAAAGGAGCCTCCCGGATTCAAACTCCCACTCTTTGACGCTATCATCTTTTCTGCGCTTGTGAAGACATTTCCGGCTGCGTTTCCTGCTTTCTTTGCTGCCCATCCGGCTGTTTTCCCAACTACTTTTCCTGCTGCCGCACCGACAGCTCCGCCAACCGCCATTTCCCCGGCAGTTATGGCAGTTCCCTCCCCAGGGCCGTACTCAGCGATGTTCCCATAGCGGCTAAGCTGCGGATGGTCATTATTACTATAGGAAACATCTGCAGACACAGATGCAGAAACAACGAAGGTTAAACTGATCAGGATTGCTAAATAAATTGATACAAGTTTAAAATAGGACACTCTTCCCTTCAACCAATTTAGGGCATGTTTTTTCATTTCAATCAGCTTCCGCAAACAAGCTTTTATTTTCTGAGATAGCTGTTTCTGTTATTTTTAACAGCTTTTTAAGCACTTCACGCATGCTGGTTGGGGTTGTGCGGTCATTTAGCAGCTTGGTGATTTCTTCTCTCATTCTTGGAAGGTCTTCGCAATAAATTTCGCAATATGCACGCGGGTCGTAAACTAGCCTGTACAATTCACGGTAGTCTTTTCTCACATCTTTTAGTTCGTGCACAAAGTCCATAAAGTCATCTTCCAAATAAAGAATGCTCAACTGGTAATGGTCTCTATTTTTTCCTATTTTTACATGTTTTGACATTTTGGCTCACCACCTTCCGAATAAATTGATTTATTCCTTAAACTGCATGGTCAAACTATTAGTCATACATAATCAGGCTCTGCAAACAATCCTTTATTTTCTGAGATAGCTGTTTCTGTTATTTTTAACAGCTTTTTAAGCACTTCACGCATGCTGGTTGGGGTTGTGCGGTCATTTAGCAGCTTGGTGATTTCTTCTCTCATTCTTGGAAGGTCTTCGCAATAAATTTCGCAATATGCACGCGGGTCGTAAACTAGCCTGTACAATTCACGGTAGTCTTTTCTCACATCTTTTAGTTCGTGCACAAAGTCCATAAAGTCATCTTCCAAATAAAGAAGGCTCTTAATTGCTATACCACTCTTTCCAATTACTAGCTCTTTCCCTATAATGGCTATTTTCTTCCCCATTATCTTCCCCTCCTAGGAAATTGAGTTATGACCTTACCTGTTTCACGGTCTATAATTATCCTTCCTCCTGTCTCTCCCCTCGTGCCAACCACCCGCCCTAAATCAGCATCTATCATATAGCGATTACGAAATGTTTGTTGTATATTTCCTTTGGAATACACCTCAGTTGCAAATTTCTGACCTCCTTCACCTTGCAAAAATTTACTATCATCTTTTACTTCTAGAATTGATTTCACAGCGTTTTTCAATAGACCAAACAGGTCATCTGAGCAATCCTTTTTCAAGAATAACCTAAAGTGGCTGAAAAAACCTCTCCTCTTTACTAGGACTTCTGTGTTCTGAGGAACCAAATTAATTCTAAACTTGCTCAAATTTTTTCTCATTTCAATCCCTCAAGATTCTTTTTTAGACCAGCAATGCGGTGCAGGAAGTTTTCATAATCAAGCTCAGTCCCGGCAAGCACAACAACACGAATGCCAAACTTATTGGATAAGTGAGTTACAACCTCTTGAAGAAAATCAAAAGAGTAGTGATTGAGTTTATACACGGAAGGAGAGATTGTGACAACATTCTTTTGGGAATTTTCATCTGGCAGACCATAATTAATTAGAATTCTGGTCTCCTGCCCTTTTTCCCTGTTCACAAAACAGAGGTCTTTGGCGTAATACGTTTCTATGCATTCATCAAGATTCTCAAATCCTTTCAGGAAGCTGATTATATCTTTTACCTTCACATCTTTATTGAAATGAATTACACAATTCAAGTTAGTTGTTGGAATGGCCATTTTAAGGTTTAGAAACTTGCCTCCAAAATTCATCCGCATATTTATATGAATCAAAAATGGCCTCATCATACGTTCGTCCCCTCCCGATGTCCACGTAAAAGCCATAATTCCCTTCATA
>CAYUOQ010000138.1:0-290 GCA_964446445.1 uncultured Methanosarcinales archaeon | reverse complement strand
TCGGTTGCTGCCACTAACCGATGGTGGCCATCAGTAACCACTTTTCCTCCAGACGGGCTTTCGATATAACGAATTGGATTATCTTCGAGAAAACCCGTGTTATCCGCTATAATTTTTTTGTAGGCATTTACTTGGTCTCTGTTAAGATTGGGTTGGCTGGGACGCAAATCCAATGTTTTCGCAAAATGTATCTTTTCGCCACTTGAAACACCCTTCCCACCCCTTGCAGCTCCCGTCTTTGACGCCATCATCTCTTTGGCGCTTGTGAAGACATTTCCGATTGCGGGTCC
>CAYUOQ010000137.1:0-3343 GCA_964446445.1 uncultured Methanosarcinales archaeon | reverse complement strand
TGAACACCTGATGGCAGTTGCAAAAGGCCTTTCACAGGCAGGACTTAAAGCATTCCAAAGCAAAGGAACAACAATCTTTGCGGCAAACGGAATATCAGCAGGGCAAAGGGCCCCACACTTCATGCTCCACGTAATACCAAGGCTGCCCGGGGACAACATAGGCCTATACATCCCAACCAGGACAATACCCGAAGCCGAGTCTGGACGGATAATGGGAGCGATTTCAAAAGCGATGGGCTGGAAGGGGGTTGAAGGGAAAAAAGAGGAAAAGCAGCCTGAAAAGGCTGAAGAAAAAAAGCCCACTGAGAAGAAAGAAGAGCAAAAACAGGGCAAAAGCTCAGATCTTGATGAAATTACAGACTTCCTGGCAAAAGGTGCAAAATGATGGCATGCAAGCACTGCGAAAGCATCTCAAAAAAGGAAAGAATGGTTTATGAGGACGAAGACGTCGCCGTGATGCTTCACAACGCCCCTGCAATGCCAGGCCACTTGATTGCAATACCAAAACAGCATTTCACAATCCTTGAGCAAACACCGGATTCCATAGTCAGGAAACTGGCAGCAGCCTCGAACAAGGCATCAACCGCCCTAATCAAGGTCCTTGGGGCGACAGGAACAAATTTAATCATAGAAAACGGCACTGCTGCAGAACAGCAGGTACCACACATTTCAGTCAACATAATCCCGAGAATAGAAGGAGATGGCTTGAACTTCCAATGGCAGCCCAGGAAGCTAAGCGACGAGCAAATGAGCCTTGCCGAACTTCAACTGAAAGAGCAAGCAAAGGGAATAGGCATAGAACCTGAAAAGAAAGCGCCAATCAAGGTTGAGGAGAGCAAGGCGCATGTCAAAAAATCAGACTACATGACAAGGCAGCTAAAAAGGCTGCCGTGAGGCTGACGAAATGAAAGCATATGAGCTTTAAATGTCCGATAGCTAAACTAACCCAAAAGCCTCCTCCGGCCTCACTATTTCAATGTTTCTGAAACTCTTGAGATTATCATATGTAAGAATGTAGTCTGAAGAAGACGCTAAAGCACAATCAATTATTTTGTTGTCATCAGGATCTTGGCCTATAACGCTAACCCTCTCTACAGAGATAACAATATTCAGAAATAAAACAAGCTTCCCAAGGATTACAATAACTTCTTCGTCGGAATATTCAAAGTCTCTCTTGAGGATTTTCTTATACTCGGAAAGGATATCTTCTGAAGTGAAAATTTTCACATCATTCTTTATGAGTTTGAATAAAAGTTTTTGGGCCACGCTGCCATCCCAAAGGGTTGAGGACAGCAACACATTGGTATCAAATACGACCCGAACGCTTATCCTCTCCTTGCTTTTTGAACCAAGCCGGGAATGTCAGATTCCTTGAGTCCCTTACCTTCAAGGCGCCTTTTGCCTTCCTTAGCAATTTTTTCCAAATCCTTAATGAGCCCCTGCTCGGAAGGGAGAGCTATTTTCTTGAGGATAATCGTGTCTTTGCTGCCAATAACTGCAAAGAGGGTTCCCTCGGAAGCAGAAACTACAGCGCGGATATTTTCAGGGATGACCACCTGGCCTTTTGACGACATTTTCGTTGTTTCCATTTCCATCAGAACCACCTTAAATCTTACTTTCTTACTGTAAGGATATCTTATTTAAAAAGCTTTCCAATCATTGCATTACTAAAAAGGCTGCCGTAGAAGCATAACAAAAACGTTCCCAAAGAACATTGTAACCACGTATGCAATCAAAAAGGATGGCGCAAATGGGATGCCTTCCTTTACAAGCACGGTTCTTATCTTCTTCTTATTGTACAATGAAACAAGCTGCCTGATTTGCCGCTTGTCAACGCCAAGGTCCTTGGGGCCGCAAATGCGCTTTCCGTTAACAACAACATCCTTCGCAATCCAATCACCTTCAGTAAGCTTCAAAGGGCTAAGCTGCTTGAGCATTGAAGACTTCTCAAGCGCCTTCGCCATCACCGAAAGGTAAAATCCGGAAATGACCGCAGTCAGGAGCAGCAAAGTGACAAGCCTTGAAGCAAGATCGTGCAGGATAATGACAACTAAAAAGCCGAGAAGGCATACGGCAAGGATGAGCTTCCTAAGCAAACGCTTTGACTCCAGCTGCTGCTTAAATGCTTTCGAGAATTTTCCCGGGTTCTTCAATGCAATGAAAACCCCAAAGGCAATTGCATAAAAAAAGCTTACAAAAACAAGATTGGCAAGAAATGACAGAAGCCTGCCTTCAATAACAATGAAAGGAGCCGCAGTTGAAAGCGGCAGGCCAAGCACTGAGCCAAGGCCAATAAGCAGTTTGCTATCCCCCCCTCCCCATTGCCCAAGATAGAACATCAAAGCGGAAAGGCCAAAGGCAAAGCCGACACCAACAAGGCTGAAGACAACAAATGAGATGTCAGAGAGGGCTATTGAACGCAGGGTTGCGAAGCCAACCCCCAGAATTATAAGGCCGTAATTAACCCAGTTTGGCACTTCACGCCTCTTAAGGTCATTAAGGACTGCGGCAGCAAGAAAGGAAATGACGACTAAGTCAATAAAACGCTCATAGGGAAGCATGACTCGTTTTCTCCCAGCATCTTATATAAGCTTTGCGGAATCAATATTTGAGAACTTTTAATCCTGGAACGCGAACGTAGTCGTTATCACGAGTGACAAGTTTTTCCCCAGCTATCCGCGCAATTCCAGCTATCATAACATCTTCTGTTTGAATTTCAATTCCAGCAGCCGACAAATTAGCCTCTATCTCACCAGCTTCCCTCGCACTTCGGTCATCAAGAGGGAGAATTTCCAGGGATTCTATCAACTCAAGAATCTTATCCTGCTCGGCTTTAGCCTTCTTTACAGCACATGAACCAGCCCACAGCTCCATTATGGATGGGGCGGCAATTGCAAGCCTGGGCTCTGCCCTCTCAAGCTCATCCTTCAATTCGCTAACAGATGCTTTTCCTCTTATGAGGTCAATTAAGAATGAAGTTTCAAGGCATGCCATTTCATTCACTCCTGCAATGCCTCGATTACTTTGTTCATGCGTTCCTTATGCACTTTATTGCGCCTTTTTCTTGCTTCAAGAATAGCTTTCTCAAACTCTTCGCCGGCTTTCCCGCTCAAAATACCGAAAAAAGCGCTTAAAGGCTTTTTCTTGGAAATACGCAGGAACATGTCGCTAAAGCTTTCGCCGGGCTCTTTCATTGATTTAACCGCCTCATAGGCAGATTCCCTGACCGTAATCGTTTTTGTTGCCATTTATTATGTTTATCTAAGTTTAAATATTTAAACTTAGCTATGTTTAAATTAAGGATGCACACTGTGGTTTTGTAAAAAAGCTTGCTTATCATAAG
>CAYUOQ010000136.1:1199-3407 GCA_964446445.1 uncultured Methanosarcinales archaeon | reverse complement strand
AACGATTTCGGAAACAGGTGGAAAAAATCATAGTAGAATATGAAAAGGCCTCCAAAACCAACAACAAAAGCCATGACTGTCTTCCCAACGTTTAACGAAAAAGTGTCAAAAGCGGCAAGGGTTGAAGTTCCATAAATTCTCCTCAGAAGGTCGATTGAGACAAAAACAAGCACAAGGCTGTTGCCAACAGCCGTATTCCAGCCAAGCTCCTCCCTCCTATAGCGACCAAAGTAAAACTCCATCATGAGCAAGGTAACAAGTAGTGGGATAACAATCCAAAGCATATCATGCAAGCGAAAGGGAGCAGCAACAAGAGCAACAAATCGATCCCAAAAAGAAGGGACTATGACGTTAAGGAAAAATTCTGAAAAAAGCTGCTCGCTTGCACCAGTTGCAAACAACATTGTAAACCTCCTTTTTAACTAAAAACCTAAGTCCTTACTTCCTTAATCCTAAATTCAGAAGCCGGCTTTTTCAATTCCCTGAGCCAAAGAATGCCAACCTTAATCAGCTCCTTGTTAAAAGCGTCTGACAATCGGTAAGTCTTCTTGTAAAGGTCATAGTCTATCATGCCCATGCTCTTCATTGGGGTAAGAATCCTGTCATAAAACTGCCTCTTGTTGTAAGAAAGCTTAACCTTCTTTCCCTCGTAGCCCGCCTCATCAATCTCCGTAACCAGCTGGCCATCGTGAAGCTTCGTCGCAAAGAAGGACATCTCGGTCTTGTTCATCTCATTGTTCTTATCCTTCATGCTTTTTATCAGAACCTTGGCAACAATCTTTTGCTGCGTTGTTGCGAAAACTATTTCAAAAATGTCATCAGGCATATGAAACTGGTCAAATAGTATTACCATACGTAAACCCCTTCCTTCCCATCCAACGCAACTAGAAACTTAGACGCCACTATATAAACATTACGCTTTTCCATACTGATAGCGAAAATACGATAATCAAGAGGAAATTATTAATACTAAACCAAGCAGCAACCCAGAAAATGGGATTAACAGAAACCGAATACCAACAAATCAGAAGCGAATTACAAACATCAGAAAAACCTTTCTTCCTATTCCATGATGACCCTGATGGGATGGTATCGTTCATGCTCCTAAAAAAATTGATAGGAAAAGGAAAGGGCATGATGGTAAAGGCACAGCCAAACATCAATGACAGATTCCTTGCAGCAGTAAAGCATAACAGGCCAGACAAACTATTTGTGCTTGATGTTGCACTCATGCAGCAGACATTTGTTGACACGGTCAAAAGCGAATTGTTCGGGGTGAAGGAGATAATCTGGATAGACCATCACCAACCAGTAAAGCTGGAAGGAGTCAAATATTACAACCCACGAATCCATTCACCACAAGCAAACCCCCCTGCAAGCTACCTTTGCTTCAAGACAACCGGGCAAAAAGAAAACCTGTGGCTTGCAATGGCAGGAATAGTGAGCGATTGGCACATGCCGGAGTTTGCAGATGAATTCTCAAAACTTTACCCAGACCTGCTTCCGGGGAAAATGACTGCCGAAGAAGCTTTATTCACCACAAAAATCGGAAAGCTTGGAAGAATATTTTCATTCATGCTCAAGGGACCAACATCAGAAGCGCATGAATGCATAAGGGCGCTTGAAAAGGTAAATGAGCCAAATGAAATACTTGAAAGGAAAACAGAGCCTGGAAAGCGCATATTCAGGCAGTTCAACAAGATAAACAAGGAGTATGAAAAGCTACTGGTTGAAGCCAAGGAATGCGCTGACAATGCAGATGACAAAAAGTTCTTGATATTCATATACAAGGGAAAGCAGAGCTTTTCTGGAGACCTGTCAAACGAACTATTATTCCTTTATCCTGAAAGAATTATCGTGGTCGGAAGGGAAAGAAATGAGGCGGTTATGCTTAGCTTCAGGTGCAGGAACACTCCTGTGCTGCCTGCATTGAAGAATGCACTGGACGGAATTGATGGTTATGGAGGGGGGCACGAGCACGCATCAGGCGGGTCTGTAAGCAAAAAGGACTTTGACAAGTTCATCGAACAGTTCAAGAGGCAGTTTTAATGGTGACATTTGAAGATTTCCAAAAGGTTGATATCCGGGTTGGAAGGATAATAGAAGTTGAGGACTTTCCGGAAGCGCGAAACCCATCATACAAGCTAAAAATTGACTTCGGCCAGGAAATTGGCGTGAAACATTCCTGCGCGCAGCTGGTTGCAAATT
>CAYUOQ010000136.1:0-1189 GCA_964446445.1 uncultured Methanosarcinales archaeon | reverse complement strand
GAACGAGCAGCTCAAGGGCAAGCTTGTCCTTGCAGTCGTAAACTTCCCACCAAAAAAGATAGGGCATGCTGTTTCCGAAGTCCTAACATTGGGAGTGCCTGACGGCAAGGGCAAGTGCATACTTATTGAGCCTGAGAGGGATGCGCCTGTTGGCGGAAGACTTTATTGAACAGATTTCTTTTCGAAGCTGAGTGCCAATGAGTTAATGCAATACCTCTTCCAGCCCTTGTCGCTGGACTCGTAGCAGTAGTAAAAGAAAAAGCTTATATATTACAATTTATTACAACAGTAATATGATTGTTTTTGATTCGTCAACGCTTATACTTTTGACGAAAATAGAGCTCATAGAGTATGTCCTTGACGATTACAAAGGCGATGCCTTGATTACAGCTGCGGTAAAAGCTGAAACTATTGTTAAAGAAACTTTTGATGGCGCATTAATAAACCGGCTAATTGAAACAGGCAAAATAAAGGTCAGAACTATAGAAGGGGTTGAGATTGAAAAACTGATGGACGATTTCCGGCTGGGCAAGGGCGAGGCCGAAACAATCATCATGGCATTAAGACTTAAAGGCGGATTGGTAGCGACTGATGATAAGAATGCCATAAAGGCATGCAAGATCTTAAGACTTGATTTTGCAACGGCTATGGACTTCCTTGTCAGGGCGAAGGAAAAAAATTTGCTGGACATTGAAAGGTCCTTAGCGATGCTTGGAAAGCTTACAAAATTCGGAAGATATTCGAAAGAAATAGTAACTGATGTCAAAGCCAAAATAACGGGAGGAAAATGAAAATGGACAAGACACTTAGCGTAAGGATTGGAAAGGAGGACTACGACTTCGTCAAGGGGCTTGCTAATGAAAATAAGGAGGACATTTCTGAAGCCGTTAGAGATCTTGTTGACAAAGGCAGATTGATGTATGCCATAAACAATTACAAAACAGGAAGGGCGTCCCTTGGAAAGGCCGCCGAGTTGGCAGGAGTTTCCATAAGCGAAATGATAGATATTCTAGCAGAGTTCGGTGTAAAGAGCAACTTGGAAGTTGAGGACTATTTGGAAGGTTTGAAAAATTTAAGGAAACATTGGTAAATTAGCCTTTTTCGAAGCTGAGTGCCAATGAGTTAATGCAATACCTCTTCCCGCCCTTGTCTTTTGGGCCATCATCAAAGACGTGGCCAAGATGAGAGC
>CAYUOQ010000135.1:0-3414 GCA_964446445.1 uncultured Methanosarcinales archaeon | reverse complement strand
TGAACCCTCGAAGGCACTAAGCCAGCAGATCTTGAGTTTAGGTGCAGCTGTCTTGTTGGCAGCTGAACTGCCCCGTTTGGCCGCTTCGGTATCCCCGCAACACAAAACTTTTGTGCACCTCTTGGTGCTTCTCCTTCTTATTTAAATTTAACCTAGAAAAAATCTAAAGTGATTGAAGCTTCTTTTCTATGTCCTGCAGTTCCTTCTCGAACTTGTCAATATGGGCTTCGGGCTGGGTTTGCTGAACTTCTGGCTTGGCCTGTTGAACATGCTTTATCTGCTTCTTCTCCGTAATGTGCCTTTCTTCTACTGGAAGGGCTGTTTCAGGCAGCATCGCCTTCACTTCGATTACAAGCGCATTAATCTCGTTAATCCTTCTTCTCAAATCTTCCGTCAGCCTTGACTTGTCAGCTCTCAATGAGCTTAGGCTGTGTTGGCTTTTGAGAATTCTAACAAGCGACTTTGATGCTTCAAGTATGTCTTTCCTGGCTGCAACTGGCTCGTCAATGCCTACATACACGACGTCATCTTCCTTTCTTGCTGTTTTAGCCTTTGCCATGTTTTATTTCTCAGTCATTGCTGCGCTTATGTCTGCAAGCTTTTCATCGGCTGTTGCCAATTCCTCTTGCCACTCCCGCAGTTCAGAATCTTCCTGGCTTTTGATGTCCTTTATTTTCTTAAGAAGCTGTTTTGCATCTTCAAGCTTTGACCTTATATCACCAACAATTCCCTGTATTTCCTTGTATTTGTCTATTCTGACGAAGACAGATGATTTCATTACGCGTTCACCTTCCAGTTATTCAAATAATGTCCTGTCAATGTGCATTAGCTTTCGCTGCATTTCCTCTGTAAGCATATTTATCTTTTCGTAGTGTTCGTTTTCTTCCTTTTTGAGTTCAGTTATCCTGTGATGCTTTTTTTGGCTTCTCGCTATCCTGTCAAGGCTCTCCCTCACCATCCTGTAATCTTCTGCCCTCAAAAAAAACGAATTATTCTGGCTTACAAGTCCAGCACTGAATGACTGCGTTACTGGTTGCGCTTCACCTTCCTCCTTGAAGGGCTTAAGCTCCGGAACTTCAGCAGGTATATTGAGCCATGCACTCACTCTATCCTCTTTAATATCATCTTTTTTCAGCTTTGGAAGCTCAGGAATTTCAATATTTTTCAGGTCAGGCATTTGCGAAGGCTTCCATTTATCATTGCTATCAGAATTAGGCTTGATATCAGGAAGGTCAAGCTCTTCCAGTTCTTTCATCTGCTGGGGAAGCTCAATTTCAGGCATGCCTGATGTTTCAGGCGCCTCCGGCAGGTTTGGAAGTTCAGAATAAAGCTCATGCTCTGAGGGAAGTGGAGGAAACTCCTTTGACTGTATGCCTGTGGCCTTTTGGCTGCCCTTCTTTGGCTTCAAAAATTTCAAAAATCCCATCTGTCCCCCTTTTTATACTCTTTCTGCCTAACGGAGCAGTTTTCTTATTAAGCTTTGTTGAGTATTATTAAATGGTGACGAAAAGGTTTTTAAATGAAACGACCTCGCTCCTTCCGTGGCAAAAACTGGCAAACTAGACGAGGATGCGGCTGCAAAGTTATTCAAGGCAGCGGTTCATGACATCTTTGGCAAAAAGAATCAGGTTAAGTTCCACTTTTTAATCCATAATGCCCCGCGCAGCGGTGTCTTATTTCATGGCCGGGTTGCGTATGGAACAGTTTCTCACGTTTCCTATG
Organism: uncultured Methanosarcinales archaeon; assembly: GCA_964446445.1. GTDB lineage: Archaea > Nanobdellota > Nanobdellia > Woesearchaeales > UBA10216 > UBA10216. Next base: position 1,692 of record CAYUOQ010000135.1, on the reverse strand, counting down.
AGCGACCAGATGAGGACGTCATCGGGATATGCCTGAGAGATGCGGACAGGAGCTTCCTGGTTGTTGAGAGCTCAATAGGGCAAACTGTGAGTAGCAATGAAACCCTTTTAAGGAGCGCAGGGTACGGACATGGAAGTGTACTTTCAGTTGCAACTGGAGTTACGTATATGGTCCAAAGCCCCCTTCGTCTTGATGCCATAGCAGAATCAGGCCGGCACGTTGTCGTTTTAACAGCTGCGTATTCGTCGACCTTTGGTCGAGGCGTGAGAGAGCGTAATCTCGAGACTTTGATAGTGGCAAATACACGAGAATTTTGCCGTGAATTATCCGCTGTCGCCCAAGCACTTGGCAGCGCGTATACGCGGCGAGGTCAAAACACTCCTCTTACAGTATTGCAAGAATACATTCAAAATTATGCAGTCCCAACTATTAGACAGAGGAGATAACCTTATTCATACTCTATGGTTGCCGGAGGCTTCTGAGTTATATCATAAACAACGCGAGTCACCCCTCTAACATTCTTCACTATCCTGCTTGCAGCGCTCTCCAAAACATTGGACGGTATCTTTGCCCAGTCAGCAGTCATCCCATCAACAGAAGTCACAGCCCTTAGTGCAATGACATAACCGTAGCTTCTTGCATCGCCCATCACTCCAACAGCCTTTACAGGAAGGAGCGCTGCAAAAGCCTGCCAAATCTTATCGTATTGGCCTGACTTCTTGAGCTCATCAGTGAAAATAAAGTCAGCCTCCTGCACTATCCCTATCCTTTCCGGTGTTATCTCACCAACAATCCTCACTGCAAGGCCCGGCCCTGGAAATGGGTGCCTCATGAGCGCATCCCTTGGGAGGCCTATCATTTTCCCCAGCTCCCTGACTTCATCCTTGTAAAGGTCCTTCAATGGCTCAACCAGCTTAAGCTTCATCTTTTCCGGAAGCCCGCCAACGTTGTGATGTGTCTTTATGACTGAGGCGGCCTTTGAAGCCTTGGCCGACTCAATCCTGTCAGGATAAATCGTTCCCTGGCCGAGGAACTTAATTTCGCCATGCTCCTCTTTCAGCTCAACAACCTTTTTCTCGAATCCCTCAATGAACGTGTTTCCTATTATCTTCCGTTTTTGCTCCGGGTCGGTTACCCCTTTCAGCCTAGTATAGAATATCTGCGAGGCATCTGCATAATAATAATGCTTGAAACCAAGCTTCTGGTAAAGGCTCCTTACGTAGCCAGCTTCCCCCTTCCTTATTATGCCATGATCAACAAAAACGCAGTAAATGTTTGGGGTTGCCTTTTTTATCAGCTCGGATGCAACAAGGCTGTCAACCCCGCCGCTTACGCCCATTATTACCGCACCATTGCCAACTGTTGCCCTTATCTTCGCAATTATCTTCCTATCAAGGCCTTTAATCGTATAATCCCTTTTGCACTTGCAGATATCCAGGAAGTTTCCCAATAGCTTCATGCCATGGGTCGTATGCTGAACTTCAGGGTGGAATTGCGCCCCATAGATTTTTATTTTTTCATCAGCATAAGCTGCAAACTTGCAATCCGACGTCCTTCCTGTATGTTCAAACCCTTTTGGCAGGCGCACGACAGAGTCTCCATGGCTCATCCATACCTGCTCTTTTTTATCAAGCCCCTTGAACAGCCTTGATCTTTTTAGAATGGTTAGCGTTTCCTTCCCATACTCCTTGC
>CAYUOQ010000134.1:0-3513 GCA_964446445.1 uncultured Methanosarcinales archaeon | reverse complement strand
ATTGACGGCTCAAGGACAATGCTCGTTGCAGGCACGAGGTCTGCTGGCAAGACGTCATTGCTTGGTGCGATCATGGTCCAGATAATGAGGAAATACCGCATACTTTCAATAGAGGACACGCTTGAGCTTCCAGTCTCGTCATTGAAGCAGCTCAATTACAACATCCAGTCAATGAGGGTTGCATCTGCGCTCACGAGGGGAACAACGGAAGTTTCAGCCGATGAGGGAATCAGGGCCACTTTAAGGATGGGCGATTCTGCATTGATAGTTGGGGAGATTCGTTCATTGGATGCTGGTGCCCTTTGTTGCAGGAACCATTCATGGCGACTCGCCCTATGGCGTTTTTGACAGGGTCGTGAATGACTTAAAGGTTCCAAGGACCTCATTCAAGGCCACCGATGTCATTGTTGTAGCTAACCCAATCCGCTCCCCTGATGGGCTTCATAAGTGGCGCAGGGTTACCCAGATTACTGAGGTTGGCAAGTATTGGGAAAATGATCCGCTCCTGGAAAAAGGCTTCAAGGACTTGCTCAAGTATGATTCGAAGTCTGACCAGCTGGAACCTACAGTTGACCTTCTTAATGGCGAAAGCGATGTCCTGAAGTCCATTGCAGGCAATGTGAAAGAATGGGCAGGGAGTTGGGATGCAGTCTGGGATAATATTTTGCTGCGGTCACAAATAAACGAGGCTATCACTGATAGTGCAATCAAGACTGGCCAGGATGAGCTTTTGGAAGCCCCTTTCGTTGTCCAGGCAAATGACGAGTTTCACAAGATTTCAGAGCGGGTCAAGGACGAGATTGGCTCATATGAGAACAAGCGCATACTTTTTGAATGGTCAGAATGGCTTAAGAATAAAGCGAAAGGAGATTGAACTGGTTTAGGGGAAAAAGAGGTCGTGATGTCTAAACTATCGTCAACAGATGAATCCATAGCCCGGAAGTACTCAGAAATGATTGAAAACGCGCTTGAGGGCAGGCTTGGTAAAGGTAAAGGGCAGCCTTCAAAGCCCTTGCCAGGCGCGAGGCAGCCAAAGGCCATACTGTCATCAAATTATAAAGATTTCAAGCGGGAGAACCTTCCGAAGCATCTGAGCATTTACGAAAAGATATGCAATAAGGCAGAGCATGTCATAAAAATAAAGCCCGACAAGAAGAAGGAGCCTGAAATCCAGTCTTTCATAAGGCTGTGCCATCTTGAATCAACGCCCACTGGTGCCATGAGCCTTGCAGTAATCTCCGGCTTGCTTATTGCCGTTTTTGGCGGCGCACTAGGCCTGCTCCTTTTCCATTCCAACCTTATTGTCCTTTATGCAGTTGGCATGGCCCTTTTTGTTTTTGCTGCACTGCTGAAGGCGCCTGAGATACTTGCAAATAATTTTCGGCTTGCTGCCTCCAACCAGATGGTCCAGTGCGTTTTTTACGTTGCAACCTTCATGAGGCACACCTCTAACCTTGAGCTGGCAGTCAGGTTTGCGGCTGACAGGCTTACTCCTCCTCTAGCTCTTGACCTGAAAAAGATTATCTGGGATGTCGAGACTGAAAAGTTCGACTCAATCAAGGAATCGTTGGACAGCTACCTTGAAACATGGAGGAAGTGGAATCTCGAATTCATAGAGGCTTTCCACCTTATTGAAGGGTCCCTTTACGAGCCTTCTGAGGACAGGAGGCTGAACATGATTGACAAGAGCCTGGATGTCATGCTTCAGGAAACCTATGACAAGATGCTGAAGTACAGCCACGACCTGAAAAGCCCTGTCACAATGCTTTACATGCTTGGCATCGTCCTTCCTGTTTTGGGCCTTGTAATCCTGCCGATGGCTGCAAGCTTCCTGACTTCTGACTCATCTCCAATCAAGATAGCGCTTGACATTGGAATCCTTTACAATCTGATCCTGCCTCTGATTCTTTTTTACATGAGCAGGATGGTGCTTTCCAAGAGGCCAACAGGGTATGGCCAGCAGGACATTGCAGAAACAAATCCTGAGATAAGGCAACTCAGGAACATGATTTTCAGGATTGGCGGAAGGGTTGTTATGGTTAACCCAATGTGGCTGACGCTGGCTGTTATGGGCTCAATGGTCCTTGCTGGGCTTGTCCCTCTTATCCTTGGAGCAGTTGTGCCGGATAATATACTGCTTCAGGAAAAATCCTTTGACCCGACATTGAATTTCAAGCTGCTTGAATTCAGGCAGACCCAATCCGGCCTTGTTGGCCCTTATGGCCTTGGGGCTACAGTGCTTAGTTTCCTTGTTACTGCTGGCATTGGCATTGGCATTGGCATTTACTTCAAACTGAGATCGCAGAATGTTCTAAAGCTAAGGGAGGCTGCCAAGTCCTTGGAAGAAGAATTTTCATCAGCTCTTTTCCAGCTTGGCAACAGGATTGGAGATGGGCTGCCAATTGAGATTGCAGTCACTAAGGTTGCTGAGATGATGTCCGGAACCAAATCTGGCGAGTTCTTTGATCTTGTCAGCCAGAAGATTGCAAGGCAGGGCATGTCTTTGGAAAAGGCCATCTTTGATGAGAAGAATGGGGCGCTGCTTTCCTTTCCCTCCCCGTTGATTGAAAGCTCCATGAGGGTTTTAATGGAAAGCAGCAAGAAAGGGCCAAAGGTAGCCTCTTCAGCAATGATTAACGTGTCCCAATACATTAAGGACATTCACCGTGTTGATGAGCGCCTTAAGGACCTGATGGCCGACATAATAAGCGATATGAAGCAGCAGGTAGGGATTCTAGCTCCGGCGATTGCGGGTATAGTTGTGGGCATAACTTCCATGATAATAAGCATTATCAGCAGGCTTGGCGAGCAGATGAGCGCTATCAACGAGTTTTCCAGCACTGGCGCAGATATTCCAAGCGGTTTGCTCAGCCTTTTCGGCAATGGCGTGCCAACCTATTTCTTCCAGCTCATAATTGGCTTTTACATCATCCAGGTTACCATTATCCTTAGCATACTTATCAACGGAATTGAGAACGGCTCTGACAAGGTTGCTGAGCGCTACATGCTTGGATCAAACCTTATCAGGGGGACGATAATTTACTCAATAGTCGCATTTACGATTACCATGCTGTTCAACATCATAGCTGCCAGCATAATTACGGGCATGGCACAGCCAGTAGTATAAGCCCTTTTTTTGATTTATCTTTTTTCCTAAAAAAGTTGTATGCGAATTTTTTGGTCAAGCTTTTTGCTTGCAAAAAGGTTGTATGCGGCTGCTGGGAATTGAACCCTGACCATAAGCTCTCTTTACAACATTTTTTTGGTCAAGCTTTTTGCTTGCAAAAAGGTTGTGTGGAAGGCTGAGGTCATGCCGTTAGACCACCGCCGCGGCCTTTTCAAAAAGGCTCACCAAAAGACGATGGGTGAGTGTTTAAAAAGATTATTCTTGAGAGGGGACGCAAGCCTGCAACAGCCGACTGCGCATTCCGGCTATTGGCGGAATTGCGCCGCGGGCGGGAGTTCCACAACCATTTCCCCAAGGCTGTTTTAAACCAGCATGGCGATGGGCAT
>CAYUOQ010000133.1:0-3531 GCA_964446445.1 uncultured Methanosarcinales archaeon | reverse complement strand
TGCCTGCAGTCCAGCTTACAGCAATCAAGGCGCCATGCGCAAACTGCACAAGCGCAGAGCAATTGGTTGAGAATGCGAAAAAGGAAAGGCTAAACATAACAAGCACAACAGTGCTGGATGAAAGCCAAATTGAAGCCCAGCACATGATAGATGAATATGGCATAAAAAGCCTGCCAGCAGCAATAATAACAGGTGAAATAAGCAAGGCAGGAAGCATATCGGGGTTTGAGAAGAAAGGGAATGCACTGGTATTCCAAAAACCTGAAGCGCCATATTACGACATTCCATCTGCAGCTGCAAAGGGCCTAGTCAGCATTACCTACATTAACGACTCCAGCTGCACCAAATGCTTCAACATCATGCCATTCCTGCAAGAAATGGGAATGCAGGTAGAAGTTATCAGCCTGAGGACGGTTGACAGCAAAAGTGCAGAAGGCCAAAGGCTTATCGACGAGCATCAACTGACAAGGCTGCCCGCTACGCTCATATCAAAGGACATAATGGAATACGAAATGGGAAGCGGATTAAAGCAGGCAGGAACAGAGAAGAAAAATGGCGAAATAGAGCTTGACATGCTTCCATACGTTAATCTTTCAACCGGCAAGGTTGCAGGAATCGTGGACATAATATTGCTGAACGACACAAGCTGCAGCCAATGCTACGATGTCAGCACGCACAAGGCGGCTGTAAAAAGTTATGGTACCTATATAGATAATGTCAAAGTTGTGGATGTACAAACCCAGGAAGGAAAAGAACTCATAAGCAAATACAAGATAACAGCAGTTCCAACCCTCATGATGATGGGCGATGTAACCTCTTACCCAGCACTCGTTAATGTATGGGCGCAGGTTGGAACCGTTGAGCCTGACGGCACTTACGTTTTCAGGCAAATGAGCGCAATAGGAGGCTCAACATTCATCAACCTGACAACAGGGAAAGCCCAAAAGGCAAGTTAACTTATTTTTTATTCAAATTTTCTCTTGACTTTGTATGCGTCAGAAGTAAGAACCTCATTCAGCTCCCTTTCATATGATGAAGGTGAGTTCTCCCTGAGCTTTGAAAGCCAGCGGTGGGCCACGAAGAAAACCAGTGCAGCCGCCAGAAAAATACCAACCTTCAAGAAATTTTCAAAAAGCGCTATCATAAATTTTCCTGTAACGAACATCTATTTAAACCCTTCGGCTCACCTTAAGCGAAAGGTTTAATTACTCAAAAATTCACAGCCAAAGGCCAGATGGCAAGGAAAAAAAAGCAGGCTGACACAAGCAAGAACAGAAAGCTGGATGAATTCCTAAGGGCGCTGAACATTGACATTGAAAAAAGAGACAAGATAATGTCATTTGTTGAGGATCTAACTTTTACAAGGCTAAAAGAGCTAAGCACAGGCAAGAGCGAAGAAAAGAAAAACAAGCTCAGGCTAAAAATGCCATGGATGAAATAATCCTCTGCTCTTTCACAACGGAGTCAAATCACCTGATAATGCCATACCCTATGAGCCTCCACCTGCTCCCCAGAAGCCTTGATAATGTAACCCTTGCCCCAGGATATGCGCAAACTGGAGGAGCTTTAAGATTAAGTTTGATAAGCGCTGTCCCTTTTTTAAGTTCAGCAACCATGCCAACCGTTGCAGAAGAATTCACATTAAGCATTAAGGTTTCACCTGGCTTGAGGTGCTCAACGACAAGCTCATCTTTAGCGCCAACAACCCTTTCAAGAAGGTGCACATCAATCCTGAATTCAGTAAGTATGGCAGGAAGCTTCCCTGGAAGGCCAACAACACAGCCAGCAAGAGAATCTGCTTTTACAATCCCGGGATCAAGAGAAGTTTGCACCCCCACAGAGCCACCCGGGCCAACATGGCCAACAGGTTTTCCACCAGTAACAAGCCCAATAATCCTCGTCAAAATGGGCTGCCAAATGACCTTGCCAGACTTATCAAGGCTGCGCCCAGGCCTGATTTCAATCTGCTGCCCCTCAGAGAGCAAACCCTGCTTAACAGCGCCACCAAGAACACCACCCTGCAAATCGCTGGGCAAGGCGCCAGGCCTGTTAATGTCGAATGAGCGTGCAACGTAAAAAAGCGGGTCAGAAGCCATTTGCCTTTCAGGCGCTGGAATGTTCTCCTGGATTGCCATTATCAACGCATCAATGTTAACCTTCCTTTGGGCTGAAATTGGGACAATGGGCGCATTTTCAAAATCTGTTCCCTTGACAAATTCCTTAATCTGCTTGTAATTGTTCAATGCATCCTCTTCGCTGACAAGATCTATCTTGTTCTGCACAATCACGATTTTTTTGATGCCAACAATCTGAAGTGCAACAAGGTGCTCTCTTGTTTGCGGCTGTGGGCAAGGCTCATTTGCGGCAATAAGCAACAAGGCGCCATCCATTATGGCAGCCCCTGAAAGCATAGTCGCCATAAGACTTTCATGGCCAGGGGCGTCAACAAAGCTCACCTTCCTGATAAGCTTAGATTTCTCACCGCACTTTTCACAAACTTCCCTGGTTGTAAACGCCTGAGGCTCCGGGCACTTTGGGCATTTCCTGAACTCAGCGTCAGCGTAGCCAAGGCGGATGGTGATGCCCCTCTTGATCTCCTCAGAATGCGTGTCAGTCCATCTCCCTGTTATGGCTTCAACCAGCGTTGTCTTCCCATGGTCGACGTGGCCAACCAAGCCTATGTTCAGTTCGGGCTGGGCAGGCTCCTCAAGAATTGCAACAGCTTCCTTTTCCTTTTTAGACATCAAAATGCGAAAAAGCCGGAGTGTATTTAAAGTTAATTGAGAAGAAAAACCTGAATCAAGCGGAAGCAGCTTCTGGCGCTGGCTGAGCCTGCTTTCCACTCTTCTTTGCTGTACGGTCGGCCTTTGTTGCCTCAGCCTTTACATTGACTTCTGCGAAAATGGCGGCAGTGCCAAGCTTAACCGCCTTCAAGTTGATCTGTGCGGTCTTAGAATGAATGGTATTGCCGCAAACAGTCTTCCTCTGCAGCATCCCCTTTTCTCCCTTCCTTACACCTACACCCTGATAAGTCAGGATTTTTTTCCTGCCCACGCCAATCACGTCCTTCCTCATAGGAAAGCCACTTGAATCAGAACCGCCAGTAATCAGAAACTCAAAACCCTGCAAGTCGATAACTTCGCCCTTCACAGAATCACCAATCTTCAAGCCTAAAAAAGACTTCGAAGCAGGCTCCTTAACCTCCTTCTGCACAGTAAGGCCAGTCTTCGGATCCGAAATGACAACCTTGAATTCAACCATGCAAAAACGGATTTTCAGGCACTTTAAAAAGATTGCGCTTTGAACTTTTGAATTGAAGCTTTGAAGTTAGCAGTGAAACTTACTGAGTCGTGGGAATGACGTAAGTGCGCGTGCAATCAACCAAAGGTGCAGTGGACAAAGCAGCTGCCAGATTCGTAACATCCACGACCTGATGTTTGGTTGGAAATCCGGGAAATTGAATGCAATCAGTAAGTCCAAGGTGGTATTGAATGCCGCCAATGGTGAAATCTGAACCATTGTAAGATACTG
>CAYUOQ010000132.1:0-3541 GCA_964446445.1 uncultured Methanosarcinales archaeon | reverse complement strand
TGAACCTCGCGTAAGCACCATAAAACTCATGCCAGCCTTTGACTTTTGTCCTTGTGCCTGCAGCCACGAATATTTCGCCGTTGACGTCAACTTTGACTGTCATGGTCTCCCTTGTCGCCTCGCCGGCAAATGTGGCAAGGAATCTTCTTGTGACTAAATCATAAATCTTGTAGCTTCGTTTGTCAAGGTTTTTTGGCTTTATCCCTGTCGGGTATATTGCCGGGTGTGCCGGGTCTGTCTTTTTCCCGTTGTTCGGCTTCAAGCCTTTGTTCTGTAGCAGCCTTTTAGCCAGCTCGCTGTATTCCTGTGACAATGCCGTGAGGATTTTTGCATAGCTGATTGTTGGTGGCAACTGCTGGGATGATGTTCTCGGGTAGGAAATAAGCCCTGCCGTATACAGCTCTTGTGCAATCTCCAGCGTGGTCTTTGGCGGCGCCCCAAAGCACCTGTAAGCCTCTGTCTGCAACGTAGTTAAATCAAAAGGGTATGGCGGCTGCTGCTGGTATTCTTCCTTTTTGACATCTGCCACTGTGCCGTTTTTGCCTTTTGTTTTGGCGTAAACAGCATCTGCCTCTTTCTTGTCCCAGAACTTGTCTTTCTCGTGCATGGCAACTATTTTGCCGTTTTTCACTTCCCCATCAAGCTGTATCTGCCAGAATGGCTCTGGCTTGAACACTTTGATTTCCTTCTCCCTTTGCACGATTATCTGAAGCGCGGGCCCCTGCACCCTTCCGATGCTTAGTATCTTGAAAATGCCGGCTTTCTTTATCGAACTGGTCAGCGCCCTTGATAAGTTGATCCCGTAATACCAGTCGAGCTCATGCCTGGTTTCCCCTGCGTGAGCCATTCCCCATTCGATATGGGGGGAAACCTTCTCATAAGCTTCAACCAGGTCAGGCTTCGTCAATGTTGAAAACTTCATTCTCTTGGCATCCTTTTGCCTGCAAATGAAGCGAAGGATGTTGTATCCTATGACCTCTCCCTCGACATCTAGATCGCAGGCAACAACAAAATCAGTGGCGCCTTTAGATATCTTCTTGAGCATGTCGTAATACTTTTTTGAGAATGCTGCTGACTTGGTTGTTTCATATGTGGGCTTCCATTCTACGTCAAAGACGGGGTAGCTCATGCCCTTTTTCTTTTCCCTTTCAGCCAGGCCGAAAAGGTGGCCTACAGCGCATCCCACAATGATGTCCTTGTTGTCGTGGGTTACTTCGTAATAATAGACGCCTTTGTCGCCTTTTTTTATTGCTTTCCCGTCGGCAAGAGCCTCGGCTATCCTTTGCGCTGCCTTTGGCTTTTCTGTGATGATTAGTTCAACCACAAAGCCAGAAATTGCCGATTCGTATAAAAACCTGCCGGCTTTCAAAACTTATTAATATCCTTTCTCAATTCCACAACTCCATGACCGCGGTTGCAAATTTCAAGGACATCGTGAAATTTGAATATGGCAGGCTTTTAATGGAAGTTCTGGAGTTTTATGTTCCTGTTGTCTTGAGCCTGCCTCGTTTAAGGGAGAATCCATAACTGATGGAAGAAACTGTAAAAGCCACTTCTGCGACCGGGGCAACTGACGTCGTTACCAACGCTGACAGGTATGTCCAGAGTGTCTGCAGGGTGAAATTCTAAGAAGGCATTATCTTCGACGATTTTGCGGTGAAGAGGTGGAGGATGGTACGACAGCGTATGACACAAAAGAAAAAATCCTTGTGGTCCTGGACCCCATAGAAGGCACTAATAATTTTAAGCTTAAAGATGAGCAGTGGGGCTCTGTTATTGGTTTGGTGGATGTCTCTACAAAAATACCTGTAGTAGGCATTGTTGCTCATCCAACAAAAAGAACCTTTTATGTTGGCATCAAGAATTGCGGAGCCTTTGAGTTAAAATATGGCGAAGATGGGAAGTTGTCCGATTTTAAAAACATGAAAGCTAAGCCTGAATTCTCACAATTCACGTACAACAACAGCCCTCATTTCGAACAAGGCCTAGTGGCAATTGTGAAAAGATTTTTTGCTATGGGTGAGCTAAAGCGCCTTCCGGCAAAAGCCGATGCATTCGCTCGTTTGCGTAGGGAGGTTCGTATGATGAGCGAAGGCCAGGAGCATGTTTTTGTAGATCCGGAAAGTGGTGCTTTGGAAATTGTAAGATATATGGGCTCGCTATTTTTTAAAACAAGCAATGAGATGGCAGCTGTTTTTCCCATTATTGAGGAACTTGGTGGAAAGGTTACAGATGGCAATGGTCAGCCGTGGAGCTTGGGCATTAGCTCATTAATTTCGGCAAGAACGGAAAAGGATTATCTCATGTTAAAGAGTATCTATGATACTTGCTTGCAAAGGACTTGAGCTGTTAATCAAATGTGATAAATTTTAGCTTGTCTATGTTTTGCCGGGCCTTTTCCAGCTTTTCTGTAAAGCCGACCAGAAATATTTTCATCTTCTCGCAAGCAATCTCCTTCAACTCGCCAGATGTCATTTTACCAGACTCATAATCGTCACGGATTCTTTGCAATTCCTTGTCATCTTCAATAAGATGCTGCTTTAGCAGCTCAAAAACCATGTCTTTCTCAATTACTGCCCCAAGCCTCCTATGCTCCTCAAGCGTGTCCCTTCCCCCAGTCATGGCATTCTTTATCTTCTTGCATACGGTTTTGGCATCTTCAGGCAATTCTATGCAGCTTTCAGGCTCTGACTTTGACATTTTGAGCTTGCCATTTAGGGCCGGGGTGTATTTGTTGTATATGCTGGATGGAGGGAAAAAGTTATATTTTGCCTTTGTCCTTGCAACAATATCCCTTGTTAATCTGATGTGCGGGTCCTGGTCAACGCCGACTGGAATAATTCCTGGCCGTCTTTTTTCAAGCTGTGGGTACAAAATGTCCCCAACTTGTGTGAGTGCGCTAAACATCTTTCCCGGGTCATTGCTGCCATAAATTGCTTCAAACTCGTTTGCCGTTATTTTCTTTGCAAATTCATATGCCAGGTGCATCACTTCCTTGTTTTCTGATTGGAAGTAAAAGGTCGTTTTCTTCGGGTCAAGCCCAAGGGCTATGTACGCGGGTATGTAAAATTCAAGCGCCCTTTTCCTTCCTTCCTCTAGAGTTATTCCCCTTGCAGCTGCAGCTTCTAAATCAGCAACTAGCACATAAGTGTCAGCTCCATGATCTTGGAAATATCTTATGTCTTCGATTACCATTTTCGTTCCAAAATGTATTCTTTCAGCCGAAGGCATTATTCCAGAAAGAACATAAAAGTCTTCTTTTTTCTTTATAGCATCAGCTATCCGCTTCACATCCCTTCCTGCGAAGACTATCCCCCTTCTCATAAGCCTGTTAGGCTCAGGAAATAGTTGAGCGTCAAATCCCTCAAGTCCAAAATCCTTTACAATCCTTGCATAGTCCTCAACGAGGACAGAACCCCAAGGATCTATTATTTTCGCAGCCACAGCTTATCATCTCTCAGATGATGTTTTTAAATGTTGTTTCTCCTAGACTTTTGCGTTTTTTACAAAAACCTGTTTATTCAGAATATCCTTAAGGTCA
>CAYUOQ010000131.1:0-3558 GCA_964446445.1 uncultured Methanosarcinales archaeon | reverse complement strand
AAAGACCAGTGTTGACCTTGGCGAGATTGGCAAGGATTCCAGCTTTGGCTTTGGCCTTATTGATATGGAGAGGGCTCTTGCTTACAGGGAAGGCTTGGAATTCGAGATTGGCCTTGAAGAGAAAGTGATAAGCGGCTCTGTGCAAAAGATTTTGGTCACGGTTTATGATGACGTGCACATCAACAGCGTGAAGGCCACGGTTACGAAGCCTAACGGTGAGAAAAGTCCCGAGGCCGCTTTTGCAAGCGTTGGCGGCAATGTTTTCATCTACGATTACACTGGCACTGACTTGATGGGCAATTATGTTGTTGATATCTCTGTCAATTATGGAGGCACGGGCGGGAGCGGGGGCGCAGGCAGTGAAGGCGGTGGCGAGGCTGGCGGCGAGGAACTCGAAACCGCAGGCATAACCATAACGCAATCAGCGTTTTTCAAGGTTACAGGATTGACTGGAGATTTTGGGAATATAGACGAGATTAACGTGAGCAAGGTGCAGTTCCTTAGCAGGGATATTGGTGTCAATATCACGTTTGCCAACACAGCATCAACTGAACTTGGCTTTTCTGCGTTGCTGCAGCTTTACAGGCTGGACGGCGAGGTTATAGAGACTGCGCCTTCGCAGGAGATTCGGCTGCCTGTTGTCATGATTGCATCAAATTCCAGGACAGTTTCATTGGTAAGCAATCCGCTGGCTGTAAGCCCGGGCAACTACACTTTGAGGGTCATTACTGATTATGGCGCTGGAAGCCTTGTTAATGAGACCAACATAACGGTTGTTGATGACCTGCCCCCGAAGTTTTTAACGGTAAGCCTGGCCGATAAGATCTCATCAGGCAATGCACAGCCGATTCAGGCAGCATTATTTGAGCACAGTTCAGTCAGTTCAGTTACCCTTCAGCTTGGAATGCCAGCGCCTTGCAAGCCTGATGGTTGCCAGGCAAACTATACAACCCAGGTAATATCCGAATCTGCCAACAATAAGGGCATTACTGCCACAATATTCGACAAGCTTGAGCAAGGCAGCTATGAAGCTATGCTCACCTCCTGCGACGAGTTTGGCAACTGCGCGCAGTCAGAGGCCTTGCCGTTCAGCGTTACAGGGTGCAGCGGGAAAGCCGTGCTTATAGTCAAGACTTATGATCACGCCTCATTGTTTGAGGGCTCAACTTCGGGTTTATGCGCATCCATAGTTAACAAAAGCGTGAGCGGCACTCCTCCTTCAAGCTATTTGGAGGGCTTTGATGCAGTAATCTGGACAACAAAAACAGACGTTGTAAACATTGATGACGCTGATGCCTTGGCCATTATTGATTATTACGGGAAAGGAGGAAGAATCCTTGTTGAGGGAAGCGATGTTGCATTCAGGCATGGTAATGATGATTTAATGCATTCAGTCCTTCACAGCGAGCTGAAGAATGATTTGGGTTTCACTGTTGCTTCTGTCGCTGATATGGGCAATCTCGGCATTAACGTTACAAGGCCTCACCCTGTTTTGAAAGGGCTTACAACGCCGATTTTCTTTGATGTGTCTGTTGATGCTTTCCCTGATGCCATTGCGCGGTTCAATGGGAGCGTTGAGCTTGCCTTATGGGACGGCCTTGAGGAAGGCGGATCTGCAGCAGTTGTTTTTGAGGATGACAAAAGCAGGTCTTTGTTTTTGCCATTCAGCCTTGCTGCGCTCAATGAGGCGGATGCAAAGGAATTGTCTGCCAATGTCCTCGCATGGCTTCTCGAAGAAAGTGATGTTGATATAAAACCGGCCGGGTTCAACAGCAATATTGCAGTTGACGGGCAGGAATTCTCTGCCAGCGTCCCCATTGAAAATTCCGAGGGCATTGAAAGCCCTTTCCTCGTTGCGGTTTTTGTTGATGGTGTTAAGCTTAGTGAGGGGCTGCCTGAAGCGTCTGATTCGGGCTACACATATCAGTTTAAGGCAAGGCTTGGCACAGGAAGGCACATTGTGCGTGTTGTTGCAAATTCTGATTTCGCACTCAAGGAGGGCAATTATGTAAATAACCTTGCCGAATATGATCTTATCGTGTTTCCAAAGGAGGCTGACCTGCTGGTTACCGGACTGGATTACAGCTACGATGAAGTTTCATCCTCAATAGTCGCAGAAGTCAACGTGTCAAATTCCGGCGGGACAGCGGCCTCTGCAGTGGTTAAGGCTTATCTTGATGGTGATGAGAAAGCGGAGTTGCCTGTTGAGCTGGCGCCTGGAGAGACAAAGGCGCTCGTCATGAATATTGGCTCGCCCAAGGGCGTTTTTAATTTTAAAGCTATGATTAGTTCCGGTGCAGCAGATTATAACGGTTCCAACAACGAATTTTTCCAAACAGTCTACCTTTGCAGCAGGGAGAATGTCCTGGTTGTGAATGACAACGATGCCGAGTTTTTCTCAACTTCCAGCCCAAGCAGCACCGGGGAATTTTTGGAAATCCTGAGGAATGCAGGCTACTGCACTGATGTTTGGGATGAAAAGGAAAGTGGCACTCCTGAAGCTTCAAAGCTAAATGAGTATGATGTTGTTGTGTGGAGCGCCGGCGATTACTTCAATGGCACAATTGGCGAAGCTGATGCGCTTGCCATTGCAGGATTCAGGCGGGGCTTTCTGCTTGAAGGCTCTGACATTGGCCTTGACCACAGCGGCGATTCCCTGCTAAACGATTACATTGCGTCAGATTTTGACAGTGACATGTTTTTGGCGGATGAAGCGCCTGAGGAGCTTGCACTGAGCGACCACCCTATAACCGAAGGCGTAGCATCTATAGCTATAAGCAGGGAGAAATCGCCTTATCCTGACGCGCTGGATGCTGTTGAAGGTGATGTTGTCGGGGAATGGCAGTCAGGAAAGGCTGCAATGGTCGCATATGGAAAGGTTGCGTATTATGCATTTTCAATAGACGGCGTTACCGATGGCTCATCAAGGGACAAGCTCGTCCTTAACACTGTGCAGTGGCTTCTGCTGAATTCAAACAATCCGCCGGTGGTAAACATAAGCGCTGCCGGCTCAGCCATTGCGATGAGGGAAGGCGAAACAGTTAACTTCAGCGTGAGTGCTTCTGACCCTGAGGATGACTTGCTCTCATATAAGTGGCTGCTGAACGGCACATTGGTATCTGAAATGCGGAATTTTACGTTCAAGCCGCGCTTTAACGAAAGTGGCGACTACAATCTTACTGTGATTGTCCGTGACCGCCGGACAGAGGTGAGTGTTGAGGTGATTATTGCTGTGCTTGGTGCCATGGAATGCGAGCCTGGCTCAAAGCAGCTGTGCCCGCTGCAGCTTGGCGTATGTGGTGGCAGCAGTGAGGAGTGCAGTGGTACTGGAAAATGGCCGGGCTGCAGCGATGGGGCTTACTTGTCTTTTAATGGCGGATATGAGGCAAACGAAAAGTCCTGCGACAGCTTTGACAATGACTGCAACGGCTTGATTGATGAGGTTTTTGGCGACGTTGATGGTGATGGCATTGCTGACTGCGTTGATAATGACAACGATAATGATAATATTGAGGACTCAGAGGACGACATTATCGGCACTGAAGAGGAAATTGAAGT
>CAYUOQ010000130.1:0-3572 GCA_964446445.1 uncultured Methanosarcinales archaeon | reverse complement strand
TCAGATTACAGACCCTAACCAGCTCCAGGGCTTCATTGACATGGAAGAGAAGATCCTTCGTGAAAAAGTTGAGAAGGTTGCAAGGTCAGGAGCAACTGTTGTTTTCTGCCAGAAGGGCATTGACGATCTTGCCCAGCACTTCATGGCAAAAAAGGGGATGTATGCAGCCAGGAGGGTTAGCAAGAGCGACATGGACAAGCTCGCAAGGGCAACTGGCGCAAAGATAGCCACAAGCCTTGATGACCTTTCTGCTTCCGACTTGGGAAATGCGGGGACAGTTGAGGCGAAGAAGGTTGGGGATGAGGACATGACATTTGTAAGGGACTGCAAGAATGCAAAGGCAGTAACCTTGCTTATAAGGGGCGGTACTGAGCATGTTGTTGATGAGGTCAAGCGTGCCGTTGAAGACGCAATTGGTGATGTTGCATCTGCCTTGATAAGCGGAAAGGTTGTTGCCGGCGCTGGCGCTACCGAGACTGAATTGGCAATGCAGCTCAGGAGGTTTGCTGAATCGCTTTCAGGGAGGGAACAGCTGGCAGTGATTGCTTTTGCCGAGGCTGTTGAAATTATCCCAAAGACCTTGGCGGAGAACTCTGGCCTCGACCCGATTGACCTTTTGACAGAAATCAAAGCCCAGCATGACAAGGGCAGGAAGTGGGCTGGCATTGATGTATTTACAGGCAAGATCATGGATGCCTGGAAGGAAGGGGTCCTGGAGCCTTTGAAGGTCAAAACCCAAGCCATAAGCTCTGCAAGTGAGGTTGCAGGCATGATTCTGAGGATAGATGACGTTATTGCATCTGGCAAGTCAGAGTCTAAAGGCGGTCATCAAATGCCTCCAGAAGGAATGGGCGAATATTAGTTCGCCTAATCGAGTCAAGTTCACATAAACCCTCACTCAGGTATGGAAAAGTGTATACTGAAAGCCAAATTAAGCTACTTTCAAGTGTAGCTATAATGAACTTTTTAACGGTATAGAACATTGATTAACAAAGTTTAAATAATAGAAGCGCTTATCACTGCCAATAAGGGGTATATCAAAGGGGTTCACACGTTTCCCTCTTTGCTTTTGTGTAAAGAGGCAATATCGCGTTCCTGCCTCCTGGGCGTAGGCGTTTTGCACACCTCTTTTTCTCCTGCGCCTTGGGGCAAGGAAATTTTCTTTTTATATTTATGCAGGGTTCATTCCAAAAGTCCAATAAAAAAGTTTAAAAGCTGATGCTATAACAAGTATCCAGAGTGTGCATGAAATGAGTGTTGAGCATATTTTGGGTCCTTCTGAACGTAAGTCAGTGCCGTCTTCAGAAAAAGAGGCATTAAGAGAGAGTGTTGAAGAGCTTATAGTTGCAGTGAGAACCCTGGTTAACGTTTTTGAGAAGGCTAAGGAGGAAATCAAATCCGAGCCAACCCAGCAGGTGCTGATGAAGCTTGATGAATTGACAGTCTATAACAGGCAGCTCATAGAACAGAACAAGGAGATACTTGAGCAGACTGGGAAGGTTTTGCTGCAGAATAAGGATGTTGCCCACTCTTTACTGATGCTCCTGGACCTTCACAGAGAACACCTTCCTGAAATTGCAAAGCATACAAGGTTGACTTCTGAGGTAAGGAGGATGCCGTTTTCATCTCCAGTTCCGCACCGAACCAGGCCTTCAGGCCTTGATGGGCACGACGAGCCTTCAGGTATGCTTCATCCGTGATGGGAAAATGTTTGGCAACTCAGTTTCACATTTGCTCAGGCACGCTTTCATGGCTTTTGGTAAAGAAGACTTGTCAGGCAGGCTGGAATATGTAAGGAAATTAGTTGCCATGGAAGGGGACCTTTTAAGGCTTTACAGTCAGGACCCTTCTAACCCAAAGGTTAAGCTGCTGCTGGAAAAGATTGGGAAAGCAAAAGCCAGGATTTAGGCATCTTTGCCCATTACTGTTTTCCTGCCATTCGCATGTGCACGCTCAACCGCTTCCTCAACAATCTTTCTCGCCTTTGAATTTGCTGCATCCAGAAAATCATCTGAAACGCTGTTCACCTTGTAGCCTTTGGCCTTGTTTGTTTCCTTTACAATTGCATCAATCTGCGTTTTTACCAACAATCCCATTTTTCACCTAGCTGTGGCAGAATATGAATGAAAGCTGCTTGCCCTCCTTCTTTTCCAGCCTGCAAAAGCCAAACCGTGTAAATTGGACAATTTCTCCGATTTCAATTCCTCCTGCTGACTGCTCTACAGAGCCCTTGCTAATGCTTCCGTCGGGCATTAGCACGCTTGCATTAAGGTTTTCACTGCTGTCTGGGAGCCAGTGTATTATTTTCTGCCCGGACATCCTGTATGTTTCATAGTCGAGGGAGTCGAACGTGTAGCTTCCGTTTTTCCTGAAGTTGAGGCAGTCCATCAGCCTGACAAGTGAGCTTGGCTTGAGCTTTGCAATTTCCGCTGCGTCCTTTGCTGAAATCAGGAACTTGTCATTGACTTTCAGCTCCCTGCTCTTGCTTGTTTCAACATCAGGATGGAGCTTGAGCTGGATTGTTCGTTCTTGAGAGCCTTTTATTGTAATGCTTTGCGGGTTTTCAACATAAAAGTAGCGGTTGCTTTTTGGGTCAAGCACTTTCCTGTTTATTGCAGCTATGAGCTGCCAGTCTATGTTTGTTTCTGTTGGTGACAGCCCGACTTCAATTGCAAGCTCCCAAAAGGTTTCTGGCTGTATGCCTCTTCGCTTCAGCGCCCTTATTGTCACAAGGCGGGGGTCATCCCAGCTTTTTATTGTTCCCTCTTCCATCATCCGTCTTATTTCCCTTCCCTGGGTTACTGAACCAGCAACATTGAACCTTCCATACTGTATTACTGTTTGTTTTGGCAGTTTCAGTAGTGATTTGATTGAATCTTGAAGCTCCACCCTCATTGAGCCGAATTCACTGCTTCTCATGACATGGGTTATTCCCATGACCCCATCCTCGATTGAGTTTGCGAAATCATACAATGGCCAAACGCAATACCTGTCTCCCTGCAGGTAGTGCTGTGCAAACGTTATCCTGAAAAGGACCGGATCTCTCATTACATGGTTGAGGGATTCCATTTTGCCCTTTAACCTCAGCACAACCTCCCCTTCCTTGTACTTCTTTCCGAGCATTGCCTTCCACTCGTCCATGCTTTGCTTGGCTTCCTTGGTTCGGCAGCTGCAGCCAAAGCCTTCATGCCTGAGCTCCCTCATTTTTTCCTGGCTGCAGAAACAGGCGAATGCATTGCCTTGCTTTATCAGCTTCTCTGCATGCTCGTAAAGCATTGGCATGTCATTGCTGATGTTTGAAATTTTGGCAGGCTGTATCCTGAGGTATTTTAAGTCTTCAAGCATCGAGTCTGCAAACTCTTTCTTTGCCAGCTCAGGATTGGTGTCTTCAAACCTTAAGTAGCATTTGCCCTGATACTTCCTGGCATACATGTAATTTATTAGGAAGCTAAGGGCATGGCCGATGTGGGCATATTTTGATGGCTCGGGAGGTATCCTTGTAATAACTCCTCCGACAGTTGCATTCTTGAGCTCTGGAAGGTCGTTCTTTTCTGTCTTTTTCTTTTCAAGCA
>CAYUOQ010000129.1:0-3579 GCA_964446445.1 uncultured Methanosarcinales archaeon | reverse complement strand
TAAAAAATCAGCTACTGCAAACGAGACTGCTGACAGGCTCACGCCTGAAATGCTCTCAAGCAGGGAGTGGGAAAAGGCAACCTTCAGGAGCTATGACCTTACAGCCCCAGCACCCAGAACATTTTTTGGCAAGCTGCAACCGTACAGGGAATTCCTTGAGGAAGTAAGAGGAAAATTCACCGGCCTTGGATTTGAGGAAATGACAGGGCCAATTATTGAAAGCGAATTCTGGAACATGGACGCACTTTTCATGCCCCAATTCCACTCTGCAAGAGACATCCATGACGTATACTATATTAAAGAGCCAAAATATTCCAGAGACCTGCCAAAAGAGCTTGTAAGGAAAGTCAAGGCAGCACACGAAAATGGATTTGGAACAGGAGGCAAGGGGTGGCGATACCAGTTTAGCGAGGAAAAAACATCAAGGCTAATAATGCGAAGCCAAACAACCTCCTGCAGCGCAAGAAAACTTGCATCAAAAGAACTTAAAATCCCGGGAAAATATTTTGCAATCGGCAGATGCTTCAGGTATGATGTCATAGATGCAAAACATCTTGCAGACTTCAACCAGGTTGAAGGAATAGTTGTAGAAGAAGGGCTAAACCTGAGGCATTTAATAGGCCTGCTAAAGCTGTTTGCAAAGGAGTTCTGCCAGACCGACGAAGTCAAGGTTGCCCCATCCTATTTCCCATTCACCGAGCCATCCGCATCGCTTTATGCAAAGCACCCACACCTTGGATGGATGGAACTGGCAGGAGCAGGGATATTCAGGCCGGAAATGGTAAAACCGCTGGCCGGAAGGCAAGTTCCTGTCCTTGCCTGGGGAATAGGCATAGACAGGATAGCAATGTTCAAGCTTGGAATGAACGACATTCGGGACTTATTCAGCCATGACCTGAGTTTCCTGAGGGGAGCAAGACTAATATGAGGGAAAAATGCCAAACATAACATTTTCGTACAACGACTTCCAGAAGCTATTGGGAACAAAGCTCCAAATAGAGAAGTTCAGGAACCTGCTCTTACTATATGCAAAAGCAGAACTGGGCAAGCAGGAAGCAGATGAAGTAACAGTCGAGCTGGATGACACCAACCTGCCCTATTTATGGTGCCCTGAAGGACTTGCAAGGCTCTTCAAAGGAGTACTTGGAATAAGCAAGGGAACAGCAAAATTAAAGCTGAGCAAAAGCGAATACAAAATAATTGCGGATGATTCTGTCAAGGCTGTAAGGCCATTCATAACGGCATTTGTTGCAAAAGGGAAAAAGCTGGATGATTACACATTAAAACAAATCATCCAGATGCAGGAGAAGTTCTGTGAAAACTACGGGAGGAGAAGGCAAAAAGTATCCATAGGCCTTTACTCATACAAAAGGCTAACGTTCCCAATACATTACAAGGCAGTTGAGCCTGAATCAGCAAAGTTCATCCCGTTAGAGTTTGAAAAGGCGCTCAACCTGAAGCAGATACTCGAGCAGCACCCGAAAGGCCAGCAGTATGGCTGGATACTGAAAAATGCTGAGAAATACCCCCTTCTTTCAGATAGCAACGGAGAAGTCTTAAGCTTCCCACCCATAATTAATTCAAACTTCACAGGAAGGTTGGAGATTGGCGACAGCGAACTTCTCTTTGAGGCCACCGGGACAGATGAGGAATCGATAAACCTTTCAGCATGCATCTTCGCACAAAACCTCCAAGAAAGAGGGTTCCAGATATACTCTGTTATTGTCAAGCAAGGACAAAGGACAATCGCAACGCCAATAATAACCCGGGAAAGCCTAAGGATAAATCCAAGTGAAGTGCGATCCTTAACAGGCCTTGAACTTACGCAGCAACAAATCCAAGCGCTCCTTGAAAAAACAGGGTATGACGTGAAGGGAAATCTGGCGACTGTGCCTCATTACAGGGCAGATGTAATGCACCCATTTGACATAATTGAAGATGTTGCGATTTCATTTGGGTTTGATAAAATAGAAGAACTTCCCCTTGCCAGCTATACTGTTGGCAAGAAAGAAAAATCAAGCGAGCTAGTGAATTCGCTAAGGAAGGCTGTTTCGGGGATGGGCTTCCAGGAAATATTCAGCCACATCCTTGCTGACAAGAATTCAATATCGGCAAAAATGGGAATTGGAACCCAAAACATAATAGAACTTGAGAACTTCATGTCGGAAACCTATTCTGCAGTCAGAAATTCAATCCTGCCACAGCTCCTTGAGGTGCTATCCAAAAACAAGCACTCAGAATATCCACAAAAACTCTTTGAGGAAGGGACAATTGCCGACAGGCAAGGCAGCAAGATAAGCGAACAAAGGTCAATCTGCCTTGTTTTTGCACATTCAAAGGCAAATTTTACAGAAGCAAAACAATACCTTGTTTCACTGCTATCAATTGCGGGCGTAAAATCAACAATACTCCCAAAAAATGAGCCGCACTTCATCGGGGGGAGATCAGGCTCAATAGTTTCTGGGGGGAAACAAATTGGCTCAATAGGAGAAATAAGCCCAAGAGTGCTGGCTGAATTTGGCATAGAAATGCCTACTGTGGCGATAGAAATAGGATTAAGCTTCCTTCTTTGAAGCTTTCACAGCTTTTACATTGGCCTTTCCTGCATCCTGTGGAGCTGTCTTGGGCTTCGGATTTGCCTTCCACTTCTTTTGAACAACAGAGGATTCAACACCAACAGACTCAAGTGCGGCCTCAATTTCAGCTTTTGAAGATTTCGAATCAATTTCCAGCTTGTGATGCAAGGGCTCTAAATGATCAACATTAACCTTTCTCCTTTTTACCTGCCCATCGATTATGACAAAATTAGAATCAATGACATCGACAATTATGCAACTCTTGCCAGCCTCCCTTCCAGCAACCTTAACGCATAGCCTTCCAGTCTCCATCATCAAAATCACCTTGCCCTTGCCAAAGTCCTGAAATGCGACTTTACACATCCTGCGCATAGGAAGCCGCCAAATGGCCTGTTCGGCCTTTTGCAACTAATTGGAAAGCCTCTCGTGTTCCCTTTATGGGAAAGAAATGCATCACAATTCCTGCAAACTAAATGCTTTGACATTCTGCGTACAAACCCCGCCCAGTTTAAAAATTTTTACAATAAAAACTATTGAATTTTCAAAAGCTTCCTTAGTATGAGTGAGGAAGCTATTGAAAAGAAAAGGTAAGTCATAATCCAGCCAGGCATGTAACCAAACAGTGAAAAGGCGCCAAATGGCCTTGTTGGGTTAAGGTCAATGGAAACCTTTTGGATTAAACTCCCTTTGTTTATGCCCTTTCCCTGGCTTATTGAAGCTTTTTCAAATCCCTGAACATTTGTTACCAGAACGTTAAGGGAATAAACTTCCTGGCCAAATGAGTAAGTGAGCTTATGCGAGCCAAGGTCCAAAGCCTTGATTTGCCAAACTGCCTTGCCATCATCAATGTTTTGAACAGACCCAGACAAAACCTGCAAACCCTCACTTACCGAAACTGTTGCGTTCCCTGAAACTTGGGGGGAAAAAAGCATTGTTGTGGTGAACTGCTCGCCAGGCGAGATAGGCTCATAGGCAAGATGGCCTCCCATCCAGCTGTAAAGAA
>CAYUOQ010000128.1:0-3633 GCA_964446445.1 uncultured Methanosarcinales archaeon | reverse complement strand
ACAAGCAAAGAAGACGCAAAGAGAATACTTTCAAGCACGCCTCCCGAAAAGGCATTTTGGGTAAACAACGGGCCGGTCTTAAAAAGCATAATTGAGATGACAGGCGCCATGAAAAAGCTAAGCCCTGTGCAGTTTGCCCATCACGTAAACAAGGAGAAAAATGATTTTGCAAAGTGGGTAGAGGAAGTAATCAGGGATTCAGAGCTTGCAAAGCTTGTAAGACTGGCAAAAACAAAAGAGGACATGGCAAAAGCCATAACAACGAGGCTAAAGCAGCTTCAAAAACTAATAAAGTAGCTTCATTAGGGGGTAGAAATGAACTTATTAGAGAATACAAAACCTGAGCAATCATTCTACTGCATTGATGGGAGCGTATTGCGCAACTTGAAAGAGTTGGAGCAGAAGCTAAGGACAATAGGCGATACTGCTTTTCGACACCATGTGAACCCAGCAAAAAACGATTTTTACAATTGGGTAAGGGACGTTTTCCAGGACCAGGGGCTTGCAAGCGAAATTGCAAAATCAAAAACAGCAACTGGGGCAGCAAATGCAGTAAAAAAAAGCCTTGAAAAGGCCTACGAGGACAAGAAAGAAATTGAGGCTGCAATAAGCAAGGCAAGAAAAATGGTGGCAAAGAAAGCCAGCCCTTTAAAATTGAAAAAAAAGAAACATGCAAAGCCGAAAAAAGCGAAAAAAACAAACAGAAACATTATTAAAAAGCAAAAAAGAAAGAAATCCCAAAAAATAGGCGCGAGAAATAAAGGAGTGGCAAAGGCTTTAATGCCAAAAATCATCTCCAGGAAAAAGAGAAGAAAAAAACAGGTGAAAAGTTCATGGGTAAAATGGCTAAAAATAGTGCCAGAACTGTAATAAAGGTCTCAAGGCATACGACCGAGCCAAACGCAAAGCAATTCCTCACGCACTACTTTGCCCTCCAAAGGCCGAACACGCAGCACTTGTTTTTCACAAAGGGAAGCGTTGATTTCCTCCTTGGCCTAATTGTCGGGATCCTGGTGGGGCTCATCATAGCAGCAATGGCAAATCCAGCATAGGTTCCTACTTCAGAAGTATTGTCATGATGCTATGGGAGCTGCCGCAGTAAAAATAGTAATTTGCGATATTCATCCCACCGCCAAGGTACTTGCTAAGCTTCCTAAGCTGCCTCTTGGCTTTAGTAAGCCTGGGGGAGCACTTGACCTCGTAAAGGTCAACGTTATCACCTTTCTTTGCGAGAACGTCAACCTCGGCAAGCGTGCGCTTCTTTGCCTTTATGGTAATATGCTTTGAGACAGAATCGTAGCTATCCTTAATCTTGAAACATAGCTCCTCGACATACCTATCGTGCTTTGAGAGGCGCTTGGAGTTCAAGTTGACACCGTCTTTGAAAGAGAATAAGACACGACCTTTGGCTTTCTGCTATTTATAATTATTCAATATACTTCACAGCTAATGCTTTATGCCAATACCATTATAAAGGTGGCATTAGTAAAACATTTTGAGGTGGTTTCGAATGGCATCAAGTCCAAAGGGTATCTCAAAAATAAAATTGGATATTGTAGTTGAGCGCTCAGCGTACGATGATTACATGCGATGGTGCTCAAAGCACGGATTCTCAGCCAACGTTCTGATTGAGAAGTTCATGAGAGACACATCTTCCAAACCGTAAATGATTTAGGGAAACCAGCAAAATGGAGTTCAAGAAAATAGCAGGGATAAGGCTGGCATCCATTGGGATAGGCACATGGGGCATGGGAAAGGCCCCTGGCGGCAGAGAGGATCCTGATAAAAGCAATGACCTAAGATGCATTGCAGCAATAAAAGAAGCCATAAAGCTTGGAATGTGGCACATAGACACTGCTGAAATGTATAGCAGCGGGCATGCTGAACAGATTGTGGCCCAAGCAATCAAAGGAAGCGCGCGAGAAGAAGTGTTTGTTACCACCAAGGTCCTGCCTTCAAACCTAAAAAGGGGATACCTCCTTGCCGCGGCAAGGTCAAGCCTACAAAGATTGCAGACAGATTACGCTGACCTTTACCTAATACACTGGGTTAACTCAACAGAGCAGATACGGGAAGCCATAGAGGCAATGGATGAACTGATTGAATCAGGGAAAGTGAAACACATCGGGGTTAGCAACTTCTCAACTGTCCAGCTTAAGCTAGCCCAGTCATACACAGACAACAAGATTGTAACAAACCAGGTTGAATACAGCCTATCGAATCGAAGCTGTGAAAAAGAGCTTTTGCCCTACTGCCAGAAAAATGATATCATCCTAACTGCTTACAGCCCGCTTGCGCAAGGAAAGCTCCTGAAAAACAAAAAACTTGCAGCTATAGCAGCAAAATACAGCAAGACACCAGCGCAGGTCGCGCTTAACTGGCTGATATCAAAACAAAACGTCATAACCATTCCCAAATCCGCCACTTTGGAGCATGTGCGTGAAAACGCTGGAGCTGTAGGCTGGAAACTGAACAGGGAAGATATTGAAGTTCTGGAAAAAGAATTCTAAGTTACAACGGTATATACTAAATATTTAATAATCTATTTTCTTATGTATACACTGTCCTGAAAAATGGATGAAAATGTGAGGTGATCAACAAAGTGCTTAACTTTCAGGACAAGGCTTCACAACCGTGAAATGACCTTTTCAAAAGGTTCAACGATGCGGTGGCACAAGGGCATTGCAGTTTTGCAATGAAGCAACCGACTGCGCCAAAAGCCCAACCAGCCAATAACGAAATGCCGCTAAAAGCCGCATTGGTCGGTGTGAAGCCTGTTTTTCTTTTTCCTTGGTTCTCCGTCTGATTCAAGCATTGGGAGAACAGGTAAAAGGGTAGGGTGGGCCGATTGGATTTCATAGGCAACCATCCCCAGACCTTGAAATTTAAAGATCTTTCGCTTGGTTAAACGAACTATCAGATTTTACCATACTAGTCTAGTTGTATTACGATGTAGTATATATATTTAAATTGCGAAATGTTTAAATAGTTTAAATATAAGGAAAAGGTTCAATTTTGTTTTTTTTGGACAAAAAAACAGAATTCGGGATCAAATCCGCTCGTCTGGACAACGACCGGGTTTAATCGGAAATTATCGGACACATTGTTGGACATTGAGTTTGTTGGACACAAACCGCTTATTCTAGAAAGGAGTATACATAACTGTAATATTTAAACATTATGGTTTTAGAAAACATATACCAGAGCAGATGTTTGAGTTTTACGGTTGTGTAAGGCAACAAAAAACAAACAAAAACTGCGAAAGCGGGGTGGATTGAAATGGACTTTATCGTACAGGATGCATTGAAGAATTCTCAAGACATGGATATCAGCCAAGCAATGGTTGGGCAAGCAAACATAAAGGTTATCGGTGCAGGAGGAGCAGGCAACAACATGGTATCATGGCTCTACAAGAAAGGAATCAAAGGGGCAGAGATAATCGCATGCAACACTGACAAGCAACACCTTGATATTTCTTACGCTGACAAGAAGTTCCTTATCGGAAGGGACCTAACAAGAGGATTGGGCTGTGGCGGCTACCCGGAAAAGGGCGCTGAAGCAGCAAAAGAAACAATCCAGGAAATAAAGGAAGCACTCAAAGGTGCCGACATGGTATTTGTATGCGCCGGAATG
>CAYUOQ010000127.1:0-3643 GCA_964446445.1 uncultured Methanosarcinales archaeon | reverse complement strand
GCCTGAAACTGCCTTATGCGCTGGATTTTGCGAGATAGTGCGCCAGCAGCCCATTGAGCCCCCTCTTCTGCCCTGTTACGACCTGCCTTAACACATGCTTCCCAATCATACTAATTGCTAATTAGCACTTAATTAATCATTCCCCAGTAGTTAAAAATAGAAAGGTTTATATAGGCGGGGTAACACAGGGTATAGCAGCAATAGCGAATGAATAGCAATGGGTAGGGCTTATGAAGCACAAGACGAGCGTAGCATTGGACGAGGAAACACTGGCAGCCATGCGGGAGCTGGTCAGGAATGGCTTGTTCAGGAACAAGAGCCACGTCATGGAGTTTGCTGTGAAGAAGCTATTGAAGGGGCTGTGAGAAAATGGCTCAACCGTCTGCACAGGAATCAGAACTGGATAGAAGGATTGGTGACCTACTCGGAAGAATAGCTGCAGAGACGGCTACAGAGCCACATCATCCAGCAGACCCTAGCCGCGAAGAGATTGATGCGTCTTGGAAAGACATGCAGCTTGGGTTGGTAGGGAAAGTTGCTGAGCTGTTTCCAAGGTTCATGTACTTCCGCTATGAGGACTGGCTTAAGGTTGCTTCCACGCCTCCCTATAAGCAAATGCATGACGCGCTGAGGCAGGCGTATGCAGGGCTGGTGCCGAAAATTGCTGCCCAAATCAGGGAAAAAGGTCTTAAGGACGTTTACTCCATGGGCCCGACTCCGTCGGTTGACAAATTGCTTCTGGAACAGCTTGTGAGAGAAGGAGTTACGATAACTTACCACCCTGTTGACGCAAGCCAGGAAGCACTTAACTCTGCTCTGGAAGAGATAACGCAGCACCTCACTGCCAGATTTGGCAACAGCTGGGAAAAGTTTGTTACGTTTGACAGTTCTGAGCCTGTGAAATTTGCTGAAGTAAAAAGCGCAGCCCCTTCATGCGTAATATACGATGGCGGAACCGTGATGAACAACAGGAAGTTCTGGGAGCAGGCTGCCGGGCTGGCTAAGGAAGGAGGTGTTGTTGTGGCCAGCGCTGCAGTGACTCCTGACGAAGGCGACTGGTCAAATTACTGGCTCAGCATTTATGATACGCAGGAAGGCAGAAGGATGTTTGAAAACGCCCTCAAGGGAGCGTTTCCAGACCTTTTCAGCAGAAAGAACATGGGCAGATGGGACATAAAATTCGAGTATGTGCCTGAGAGCTGGAACTGGCCTGAGAGGTGGGGGCTTTACCAGACGCCGATGATAAGCGTGCAGCTCAGTGTTAAAAAGCCTCTTTCTGTGGACGTTACAGACCCTGAGACAGGCGAGCGTGTTAAAATTTACGCGCATCCAGATGAGAAGAGGGCTTATCCGATAGTGCTTGCAACATCCGCAAAGCTCAACCTTGCAGCTTTCCTGCAGACTGTGCCAGAAAACTTCGGGCTAAGGCCTATCGAACCATTAGACAAGGAGCGCTATGTCATCAGAGAGATAGATTACGCTTTGGATGGCAAACGCGGGCTTGCAGCAGCAGCAATTTTTGATGTCACACAGCCTCCAGTTGGCGCTGTTCCGTCGTGGGACCTGCAGCCTAAACTGCCGAAGCGGTAGTTGAGGCAGTTGAGGCAGTTGAGGCAGTAGTCGCGGCCTCAGTTGGGCTTTTTGGCAGATAACCTGCGGACTTCACCTGGTAAGTGAAGTAGGTGTCATAATCAATCAGGATGTCGCCAAACTGCTGCTTGAACTGCTTCATGATTTCATGCAGCTCATTCGCATTCATTACCATTGCCTCAAATTCCAGCGTGTGCAGGCCCACGGGCTTTGTAATGTAAATTACGTTAGGATTGTTTCTGAGGAAAGAGATTACCCTTGATTGGTTCTTAGCGTCGAAGCCCTGCAGGGTCAGGAAAACCTTGTAGTAATCATAGCCTAGGAGCACGGTGTTGATTCTGGCCCTGAATGCAAGTATAATGCCTTCTGAGATAAGCTTCTTAATCCGATAGGCAACGACTTTTGGGCCCATCTTGAGCTTTCCGGCCATTTCAATCAAAGGCATCTTTGCATTGCCGGAAAGAAGCTGCAGTATCGCATAATCATTCTCATCTATTTTTGCCTCTTTTGCCGAACTCCCCAGAATCAGCTCACGATAGTCAGGCTTTTGGTATAAATACTTGTTCTTGAACTCATGCACTTTAAATGCTATTGAAACGTAGGGGTCCTGGAAATACAGCCCGAAGCTTGCGTTAAGCTCGTCGTAAATCGCCTCTATCCCGTCAAGGGACTTTGCAAGCACGACCAGCACCAAGTCCCATTTTCCCTCTCCGAATATTATCCACGCGACGTTAGGATGGTGGCTGCAGAAGTCAAGCAAAGCTGCTTCAGCATCCGCAGGCATCTTCCTGTACTTGAAAAACATCCTGCAGTAAATCAGGCCGAGCTTCCCCGTGTCGAGAACTGTCACGTAACCCTGAATAATGCCCCTTTTCTCCAGCTGTGCAATCCTGTAATTGACAACCTCCCTTGACAGCCCCACCTTCTTCGCGATTGAAGACAGCGGCTGCCTCGCATCCATGTCCAGCTCTGACAGAATCTTCCTATCCTTCACATCCAGATTAACAGCCATATTTCACTAAAAACTACTTTTTTCTTTAAATATTTTTCGCTTTTGTAAAAAATTTAGTCAAATGTTTAATATACTTGCCATATCACTATTGTCACTAATAAGTTAATAATTTAAACCGAGTGGAGGTGATTAAGATGGGAGAGAGACTGGAAAGCATTGTAAGCGAGGCGAAAAGCGTTGCGCATGGCCAAAGCGGTCGTGTGGGAGTAGGGTTCCTTACTTACATTGGAGTGATGGCTGGTAGCATTTATGGGGCACTTGGCCCAGTTTACAGCGCAGTTTCGAAGTGGACTGAATCGCCTGAAGTCGGAGCACTCGCAGCTACTGCGAGTTTCGTGGCTGCCTGTTACGCTGCAACACGCGCTGGCAAGGAACTGGCAAAGCGTTGAACCGTGAAGCGAACAGCATTGGAAATATGATGCGAAGACTCGGTCGTTTGATCTCAGTGAAGGACGCAGGTCGGCCGGATATGTGATTGCTTCGGAGAGCTCTCGTGCGTTTGATGACCCTGGCGTTTTCATCGAGATTCCCCTTGTGAACAAGATTCGCCCACGGGTAAAAGCATGGCGTGAAGGCGGATATTCTGGCGTCACGGGAATCACAAAACGGCTCCTCAATCATTGGAATAATCCCGAAGAGCGTGAGCACAAACGGTTTTTCTTTTGCCAATTAGAAGCGATAGAAACGCTCATCTGGCTCATCGAATCGCCTCAATCAGAAAAAGTCGGCATCGATATCCCTTCAGATGGCGGCAGTTTTACACGACTTTGTTCAAAAATGGCGACGGGTTCCGGCAAAACCATCGTCATGGCAATGGTATGCGCCTGGCAGATTTTGAATAAAGTCACCTACCCGCATGACAACCGCTTTTCAAAACACATCTTTGTCGTTGCGCCCGGTCTTACAGTGAAAAGCCGACTTCAGGTTCTGAATCCCTCAGCAGAAGACAACTACTACGAAGAATTCAATGTCGTGCCGTCGGGTTTACACGAAAAACTTCGTCAGGGTAAAGTGCTCATCCGCAATTGGCATACACTCAAC
>CAYUOQ010000126.1:2479-3649 GCA_964446445.1 uncultured Methanosarcinales archaeon | reverse complement strand
ACAAAACAGTAGCCGCCAAATGGGGAAAAAAAATCATAAACTTTTGCCTTTTCATAAACCGGAATTTGAGCTGGTTGCAATCTTTCCTTTATTAATTTGGCAAAAAAAGAGTCCGGATAGATTCCAATGCCCCGCAGCATAGCATTAACAACTGATTCAGAACACCAATCTTTTTCATTACCTACCGCCCCCAACAGCATCTCAAGCGTACTACTTACCTGAGCTTCGCGACCTACACTCTCAGTAGCCATCCGATAAGCCGTGTTCAGTTCTGCAACAACGGCTTCGGGAAGCAATCGCATGAACTGGTCCACAGAACTTAAATCCAATCCTTGTAAAAAGGATAAAACAACTGAAAGCCTGTCTACAGCTTTACCTACAGAAGAAGCTTCAGCCCATTGCGAACTGAACTCCGCAACAAGATCCCCCAAATCGGCCATCCAAAACCAACGGCTAGTGAGATTATATAAAAAGTTTTTCAACTTATTTTGCAACAAGGGACTTGTAAGATTGACCATTCCTAGAAATAAGCTTCTCGTCGATAAACTTTGACAGGAAGGGCTCGAGCTGCTGCTCTCCGATGCCCACACTTTGGGAAAGCTCAGCCAGGCTTTTGCTTCCTGAATTAAGAATAACAAGGATCGTATTCTTCAGCAGGTTGTTCAGATTCTTGTCAAGAAGGACATTTGCAGCGTTGGTGTTCTTCAGCTTAAGGTCAATCTCATGAAGCCTCCCAAGCAATTCGTTAAACAACGCTGAAAAATCAACTGGCACAACCTTAACAACAGAAGGCTCAATAAGCTCAACCGACGAGGGCATGTAATTGAAGCAAATGTTTGTCAGTGTTGCAAAGTTCTTTAATAGCAGCTGGAGCTCGGCAAAGGTACTGAAAAAAGGACCTTGTGGTTTTGGCTCATGGACCTTTCCCCCAATGACGTCAACGCCTGACTCCTCCCTCAACTGCTTAAGGACAAGCCGCAATGTATCTTCAACGTGCTCCTTGGGAGCGCCAACAAGCTCAATAACCATATTAACCCTAAGAAAGCCCTTCTCCAGCTTTTCCTTGATTTCCTGCTCTGAAATTGCCATGAAGAAAGGGCAGAAATGGCAAGTTTAAAAAGATTGTTGCCCTATTTAAGGGAGGAATCTCTCCTTGACAATCCTTCCCAA
>CAYUOQ010000126.1:0-2469 GCA_964446445.1 uncultured Methanosarcinales archaeon | reverse complement strand
TTGACTCGCCAACACGCTTGTTATAAGAAACAGGCATTTCAACTATCCTCAAGCCATCCTTTATTGCACGGATCGTTATTTCCGCCTCAATGTCAAAGCCCTTTGAGCGGAATGGCTTTAGCTTTCCAATACGAAACGCCCTCATGCCAGAGTTTATATCATGGAGCCAATTCCCAAACCACCTGAAGAAAAGAAGGTTAATGACCCAAGTGTGGACGATGTTAGGAAGCTTATGAAGCCATCTTATATTGCCCATATCCCTCACGCCAATTACCATTTCTGCTCCTGAATCGACCATCTTTAACAGCTCGGGAATCTTATCAACAGGGTATGTGCAGTCGCAGTCTATCGTAACAAGCGTGTCGTAGCCAAGGCTCCTTGCGACTTCAACAGCCTTTCGCATGCCAAAGCCTTTCCCTGCGCCATCACGCTGGTAAACCTGAACATTGTTTTTTGCGGCAATCTCAACTGTGCCATCAGAAGATTTTTCATCTGAAATGAAAAGGGGCAGGCCAATGGCCTTTACCCGGTCTATCATAATCTGAATGCTGTCCTTCTCATTCCTTGTTGGAAGGCAAACAACAGGGTTCATGGTTAATTGCGGGAAAGGAAGGGCTTATATAACTTATGCTTTGCTGAATTTCAAAGCCTGGAGAACTCGGGCAATGTCTGATTCTGAAATCACAAAAAGCGTTTCAGACCAGCAGCTCATTGTTTCCAAAACGTTTATGTTACGATCGCTAAGCAGGGCTGAGAGGTAACTAAATACACCTGGCGTCTCCTCAATGGATTCAGGGCTTGCAATCACAACAAGGGCCAAGTCCTTCCATGTCTTTATCACGCTTGACTTAAACCTATTGCGAATTTCATCAGTGAATGCTGAAGAAGTTATCAACGTTATAGCGTCTGTTCCCTCAATTGCATAGAAAACATTCCGGCTTTTCTTGATCCTGCGCTCAAGGTCGAGCAGGTCATCCGTGAAGATACGCTTGTCAATCACTGCAACGATTATCTTGTTCTTTATCTCAACCCGGCTTCTTGAAAGAAGAGACCTAACCCTTTCTTCTGCTGCAGCTGATTTTGAAATTTTCTTAAAATACCGGCGGCAGGCTATAAGCACAGCGGAAAAATCATTGCTCTTGAGGCTGTTTTCCTCGATAATTAGACGAGACAGCTTTGAGTAATTCACGAGTTTTTTCTTCATGCAGTCGTTTATGCTGGGGTGCTCGCTTACGTATTGCTCAGTAACTCTTGTTACATTCATGTTTAATAAAGCCGAAGAAGAACAATATAAATGTTTTGTTTGAGACATTTTTGTTTAATTTTGTTCAAAACAGGTCAATACCCTTTTAAGCGGAAGCTTAAACCCATAAAACGATGTCAACTGGGCTGGAAGCGCTTAGGGAGATTTCCGAAAAGCTACCTGAAAAAATGAGAAATCTCAGAACAAGACCACTGGTGGTAGGAGAAGGCGAAGTTTACATAACAACAGGCGACGAAACCCTTTTAATAAACGTAACAGGCAAAACCGGAAGGCTTGAGGAACTGGCTAGAAACTTGGTGGACCTTTCGAGAGGAGGCAGGTTTGTTGAAGTCCGTGCAGATGACATCGTTGCTCAAAAATTGCACGGAGCCATTTCCAGGCTTACTGACAGAGTTTCATATTCACAAATTCAACAACCAGAAGTGAGCTATAACTAGGTGATTGAACATGAAACAATACACAAAAATTGCAAGCTACGAAGCAGAGAAGGGAGAAGTAAAGAAGGTAGTTCTACTCTATTCAGGAGGCCTTGATACCAGCTGCATGCTAAAATGGCTCCAGGATGAATATGAGGCAAAGGTTCTAACGCTAACCCTTGACCTTGGTCAGCAGGGAGATGACCTCGAAGCCATAAGGCAGAAGGCGCTCAAGTTCGGGGCAGAAAAAGCTTATGTTATAGACGCAAAGGATGAATTCGCAAACAACTACCTTGCAAAGCTAATCAAGGCAAATGGCTCATACCAGGGGGATTACCATATAAGCACCATAAGCAGGTACCTGATGGCAAAGCTTGCAATTGAAATTGCAGAAAAGGAAGGCGCAGACGCGATATCACACGGGTGCACAGGCAAGGGGAATGACCAGGTCAGGATAGAAGCAGCAGCATTGACATTAAAGCCAGACATAAAGGTAATTGCGCCTGTAAGGGAATGGAGCATGGGAAGAGAAGAAGAGATAGCTTATGCCGAGAAGAACAGCATACCCGTTCCTGCAAAGAAAGACTTCCCATATAGCGTGGATGACAACATGTGGGGCATGACCTGGGAAAGCGGAGAGATAGAGGACCCCGGGCAAGTTCCAAACTTCAAGAAGTTCCTGACAACCTATACCCTGCCTGAAAATGCGCCGAATGAGGCCGAATATGTTAGAATAGAATTTGAGAATGGGCTACCAGTGAGCATTAAAGAGAAAAAAATGAAGCTTTC
>CAYUOQ010000125.1:0-3660 GCA_964446445.1 uncultured Methanosarcinales archaeon | reverse complement strand
CCTTTGATAGTTGCCATACAAAATATTTGCAACCTCCCCAGCAACCATTCCCTTCATCTCAGCAATCATTGCAATGCTCCCAGCAATATGGGCAGGCTCGCTTTTACAATCCTTTTCAGCGGCGAGGTAAGGGGCATCTGTCTCTGTAAGGAGTTTGGAAAGCTGAAGCTGCCTTGCAATTGCCTGGAAATGGCTGCTTCTCCTGATGTTTGTCGGGATAGTTATGTAAAATCCAGCGTCCACCGCTGCCTTTGCAAGCTTCAAGCTGCCATGGAATGCGTGAAGAACAACCTTTTTGCAGCCGAAACTGACCAAAGATTCAACCACTTCACTCTCCGCCTGGCGCGAATGAACAATAACCGGCTTATCAAGCTCACTTGCCAGTTCAAGCTGCTTTTCAAACAAGTCTTGCTGCTGTCGCCTGTCTCTTTCACTTCCTGCTTCTTGGTAATCCAATCCAATCTCACCAAGTGCAACAATCCGATCCTTGCAGCTGCGGATGAAGTTCAGTTCATCCTCAATGGCCGCAGCCGACAATCTCGCTGCCTCTGTCGGATAAAGGCCAAGGGCGGCCTTGACAACAGGAAAGCGCTCGTGCAGGTCCAGGGTTTTCCCAATTGAACCTTTATCCACGCTATTATTGACTATTGCCTTCACCCCAGAATCAACCGCCCTTTTAATGACCAATTCAAGTTCTCCAGTTTGGAAAAGGTCCAGGTGGGCATGTACGTCTGCAAGCAGCATGAAAAGTCTACCAATCGCAACCTTTAAATATTTATTCGGAAGCATTGAGTTTTCAATGACAATTGCAGGGTTTGCATTTACCAAGCTTCTCGCCGAGAAAAAAGAAGGCGCTCGCGGCCAAACAACCATCAATACAAACCTCTCGCTTATTTCAGCGGATGAGATAGACTTTGTGATGGGAACAGCAAAGCAGAAGGGCATAAAAATAACCTTTGACTACAGGAACACATACGTCCCAGACGTCGGGACGCTCATAATCAGCGGGGAGATCCTATACATTTCAGACCCAAAAAGGCATGAAAGCTTGATGGAATCCTGGAAAAAAAGCAAAAGATTTGCAGATGACATCACAGCACAGGTTTACGACCTTATTTCTGTAAGATGCAGCGTTGAGGCAATGCAGATTTCAAGCACAGTAGGACTGCCACCTCCACTGCCTGTCCCAAGGTTTACTTCAGGGAAGCCAAAGCCAGCTGAGGCAAAGGCAGAGACAAAGCCGAAGAAATAATTCTCCAAAGACAGAAAAGTTGATAAATAAATTTTAGCTACTTAATATTATAGGCAAAATAATGGAAAGCTCAGAAACTGAACTAAAACTGAAAGTCGCCGAAGCCGTGCAGGACGACGTAAACAAGGGCATAGTAAGGATAGATACAACCCTGATGCATGAGATAGCCGTAAGGCCAGGTGATATAGTAGAGATAGAGGGCGGAAGGACAACAGTCGGAATAGCAGACAGGGCATACCCTGGAGACATAGGCCTTAATATAATCAGGATGGACGGCATCATCAGGAGAAATGCAAGGTCAGGCATAGGAGAGCTGGTAAAAATAAGGAAGGCAGATATAAAGGGCGCAAAGAAAGTAATCATCGCGCCAGCAAGGAAAGGAGTGATGATACGTGCAAGCTCAGACATTTTCAAGCAAGGGCTTCTTGGAAGGGCTGTTGTAAAGGGCGACATAGTTGCCCTAGGCGGAACTACCAGGAGAAGGACAACGTTCGTCCATAGTCCATTTGAGGAGATTTTCAAGATGCTTGATGAAGTTGATGAGGACGTGATGGGCATTGGATTCTCAGATATAAAATTCATAGTTGTTGACACGCTCCCAAAAGGGGCGGTAATAATCACAGACATAACTGAAGTTGTTTTCAACCCAGAGGCTGCTGAGCTAACAGAAGAGCCAAGGCTTGAAGTAACATACGAAGACATAGGAGGGCTTTCAGAAGAAATAAGAAAAGTCAGGGAAATGGTTGAACTGCCGCTCAAGCACCCTGAAATATTTGAAAGGCTCGGAATAGATGCGCCAAAAGGAGTGCTGCTCCACGGGCCGCCCGGAACCGGAAAGACGCTTGTTGCGAAAGCTGTCGCAAACGAGACAAATGCGTACTTCACTCACATAAACGGGCCGGAAGTGATGTCCAAATTTTATGGCCAGTCGCTGCCACCGGACGAGAAAGTTGCTGTGGTGGAAAACGGCCAAATAAGGAGGTTACCCATTGGCGAAGTTGTGGATAAGGGCATGGAAAACATTGAGGTTTTCTGCTTCGACGAAAAAGGCAAAGTAAGCATCAATAAAGTCACTGGCCTCATAAAACACCCACTACGCTCAAAAATACTCAAGATAAAAACAAGAAGCGGCAGGGAAATAAGAGTAACAGACTATCACTCACTGTTCACTTTGACCAAAAACGGAAT
The DNA here is from genome assembly GCA_964446445.1 of uncultured Methanosarcinales archaeon. Lineage (GTDB taxonomy): Archaea > Nanobdellota > Nanobdellia > Woesearchaeales > UBA10216 > UBA10216. The sequence goes on along the minus strand of CAYUOQ010000125.1, from coordinate 1,220 downwards.
TGAGAGTATAAAAACTTCCGAGCTAAAGGCAGGAGAGTCATACGTGGCAGTTCCCAAAAAAATTCCCTTTTCGCCTGTGCAGATTTACAAGTTAAACCTTCTGGAGAAAATAAAACACAACGACTACGACTTAAGGGTAAGGAATGTTCAAGGCTATGTGAGGAAGGCAGTTGAGAGAATAGGCCAAGCTGCTGATGCAGCAATATTGGGCGTTACAAACAATTACCTTTACAACGTTATAAACAGACACGTTGGAATACGAGCCAAGAACTTTATGTGTTTGATGGAAACTGCACAAATGCCTGTGCAGAACGAATTTGTACAGCTATACACTAAAGGAAAGCCAATCCAGTCTGAGGTTGTGCTGACAGAAGACCTATGCACTTTCTTTGGATTATGGATGGCAGAAGGCTCTTACTTTGCTGGCGGTGTAAGAATCTCTGTCCACAGGCGAGAAGAGAAGGTAATGGCAGACCTGTGCACTAAGCTATTTGGAAACCTCACAATTTACAGAAAGCCGGAATCACAGGGAAGCGATATCTTAGTATGCTCAACAGCGCTTAAAATTCTGATGAAGGACATTCTTGGCTTTAAGAGCGGGGCAAGAAACAAAGAAGTCCCTGACCTAATCTACAATCTGCCAAAAGCGCAACTGGCAGCGTTTCTCAGGGGCTTCACAACCGGAGACGGCTCTCTGAACACAAAAACACCCGCACCAATGGTGGAAATAGACACGGAAAGCCCAAAGCTTGCCGACGATTTGGCTTATCTTTTCCTGATGTTTGGCATAGTAGTAAAGATTTACAGCAGAAAAGACAGGCCTCAAAAGCGATTGTGCTTTGCAGACACTAAGAACCTCGACCTTTTCAGGCAGATAGGCTTCTTAGACTCCGAGCGCAACTCAAAAATATTCGCCTACCTGAATGGCAGGCAAATTTCGAGAAGAGACAAAGTGCCTATGAGCTCGTTACCATTACAGTCAGGCCTGAGCAGATGGAAAGATCTGAGTTCAATAGGGGTAGAGGCATTGCAAAAACAAATAGCTGTGACGCCGCAACTGAAAGCGGTGTTGGACTGTGACGTTTACTGGGATAAGGTTGTAGAGATAGCCGAGATTGCTGAAAAACCAGAATATGTTTATGACATCTCTGTTGAGCCATCTCAAAACTTCATTGCAGGCTTCGGCGGCATTTTCGCCCATAACAGCGAAGAAAACTTAA
>CAYUOQ010000124.1:1670-3737 GCA_964446445.1 uncultured Methanosarcinales archaeon | reverse complement strand
ATGCCATTGGAAATCGGGATAGGCAAGCTCGCTGGGATGGCCCTCGTAAAATTGCCCCTGCCAACGTTTACAATCTCAGATTATAAGGCCCGCGTTTCCAAAACATTGGAAGCCTTGGAGAAGTTTGATTGCCTTTACATCCACATAAAGGGTGCTGACAATTTTGGTCACGATGGGGATTTTGAGGGTAAAAAAAAGTGCATTGAGGAGATTGATGCCGCTTTTTTTGCTCCGCTGGTTAAAAAGTTGGATTTTTCAAGGACTATTGTTGCCGTTACAGCCGACCACGCAACTCCCTGCCTAATGAAGGGCCATTCCGATGATCCTGTTCCGTTCATAATTGCAGGAGGAAGTGTGAGGGCTGACTTCGTTGAAAGGTTTGGTGAGAGTTATTGCAGCAATGGCGGCTTGGGAACGTTGAAAGGCAGTGATTTCATGGAAAAGGTTATGTCTTTTTCTAACGGAATGCATCGTAATTTTGGCAGTTCCACGTTCCACAGAAAACTTTAAATAAGGCCTTTTTTCGTTTGCATCAATCCCGAAAGGGGGTGAGGTGCCACTTAAATGACTTTGACGTTAACGCCAACCACGTTTTATCTTCTTGCTTTTTCGGGCAGCATTATTGGCCTTCTTTTCGCTTTTATCTCAGCTTTAAGGGTTCTCAGGCAGGACGCTGGCAATGAGGCTATGAAAAAGATTGCGTCTGCCATCAGGGAGGGTGCAGTTGCTTACCTTAACAGGCAGTACAAGACAATTGCCGTTATAACTGTTGTCCTGGCTGTCGTGATTGCAGTTGCCTTGAAATCGTACCCGCTTGCAGTTGCATTCGTGATTGGCGCTTTCCTTTCAGCCTTTGCCGGCTATATTGGTATGATGATTTCTGTGAGGGCCAATGTCAGGACGGCCCAGGCTGCAACTAAAGGACTGAAGAACGCTTTTGATGTTGCCTTTACCGGTGGTGCTGTTACAGGATTTGCAGTTGCCGGCCTTGGGTTGCTTGGTGTAACCGCCTTGTTCATGATTCTGAAAGACCCCAAGCTTTTGATTGGTTTTGGTTTTGGCGCGAGCCTTATCAGCCTTTTTGCAAGGGTTGGCGGAGGCATCTACACAAAGGGCGCAGACGTTGGTGCCGACCTTGTTGGGAAGGTTGAAAAAGGAATCCCGGAAGACGACCCCAGAAATCCTGCAGTGATCGCCGATAATGTTGGCGATAATGTCGGTGATTGCGCTGGAATGGCTGCTGACCTTTTCGAATCATACACTGTTACGATTATTGCCGGGATGCTGCTCGCATGGACTGCATTTGGTGCAGGTTCAAGGCAGCTTTTTTTCCCGATTGTCCTGTCTTCTGTTGCGCTTGTTGCCTGTGTCGTTGGAAGCCTGTTCGTCAGGGCATCCTCTGAAAGCAAGATATGGCCTGCCTTGAACAGGGGTATATTAGTGAGTGCAGCGCTTTCAATTGCCGGATTTTTCGCTGCTAACAAGCTTTTGTTTCCTGACTACAAGTATTTCATTGCAGCCGTGATTGGCATTGCTCTCACTGTTGTCATTGGCTATGTTACTGAATACTATACTGCCACTAACAGGAAGCCTGTGCAGTTCATTGCAAACTCTGCAAAGACAGGCCCTGCTACCGTGATCATAATGGGCGTTGCCAAGGGCATGGAAAGCACTGTCATCCCGGTCATTGCAATCGCGGCTGGCGCCTTCCTCGCTTTTACTTTTGGCGGCGGATTTTACGGCGTTGCACTCGCTGCAACTTCAATGCTTGCAATGACTGCAATTATTGTTGCAGTTGATGCTTATGGCCCCATAACGGATAATGCAGGCGGGATTGCTGAGATGAGCAAAATGCCTGATTCGGTAAGGAAGATTACAGACCCGTTGGACGCTGTTGGCAACACTACTAAGGCAGTTACAAAAGGCTTTGCCATTGGATCTGCAGGCCTTGCCGCCTTGTCCTTGTTTGCAGCCTACCGTGACCTTCTTCCTTCGGGTGAAGTTTTGAGCATTTATGACCCTAAGGTTGTGGTTGGCTTGTTTTTGGGTGGCATGCTGCCATTTCTC
>CAYUOQ010000124.1:0-1660 GCA_964446445.1 uncultured Methanosarcinales archaeon | reverse complement strand
CAGTTCAGGGAAATCCCTGGTTTGATGAAGGGCAAGGCAAAGCCTGATTATGCCCGCTGTGTTGATATCAGCACAAAAGCTGCAATAAAGCAGCTGATGCTTCCTGGCATTATTGCTGTTGCTGCTCCTTTGGCTGTTGGATTCCTTTTGGGGCCTAATGCCCTGGGCGGCCTTTTGGCTGGCTCAATTGTTTCTGGGCTGCTTTTGGCGATTGCAATGACCACTTCTGGCGCTGCCTGGGACAATGCGAAGAAGTACATTGAGTCAGGGCAGCTTGGAGGTAAGGGTTCTGAAGCCCACAAGGCTGCAGTTGTTGGGGATACCGTTGGAGACCCCTTCAAGGACACGTCAGGCCCCGCACTAAACCCTCTGATAAAGGTGCTTAACACGATTGCGCTCCTGTCAGCAACGCTGATAGTTGCGCACCATGTGTTTTAAGACCGCTAAGAAGAAGTGCGCCGGGAGCGGGATACTCACTTGATTAGGACACTTTTGGTCATAAAACCTCCGCTTCCGCCAAGTCCTTGAAGGCAATGTCTTTTGTTAATATTTTAAGGCCGTAAATTTGCGCTGTTGCAACTATTATTGAATCCATCATGCCCCATTTTATGCCGGCTTTTTTCCTTTCCCTGTTGAGTTCGCCTGCCATTCTGCTTATGCTTTCATCCAGTCCCAGAAGCCGTGAGCCTGTTTTAATAAGCTCGATATATTCGCTGGTTTTGTGCTGTAGCCCTTTTTTTGCGCACCATTCGGCAGTTTCTGCAACTGACACAATACTTGTGCAGCAATTATTTTCCTTTAGTTTTTTAACGACGTATTCGCTTTTCTCAGTATCTTCGAAAACCTCTACCCATGCAGACGTATCCAGCATCAACTCAGTAGCCTTCCCTGTCAAGCCTGTCTTCCCTGTCTCTTTCGAATGCCCCTGCGCCTTTTGCGGAGCCCCTCAGTTTCTTTAACAGCACATCCAGCTTTCTTCGTTTCAGAATGCCAACTTCCACCGCTTCTCCTTCGGTTATGCTTTCCCTGTCTGCTATTTCCTTTGGGATTAAAAATCCCAGAGAGTCGCCAACTTTTCTCACTTTCACTTTGAACATCTCCGCCATTAATTATAATAAATTATAATTGAATATTTAAGCTTTGCTGTTTTCTGCATCCGTCAGGATTCTTATGCCTTTTCACACTTTCTCCGTAAATTTTTCACAGAAGTTGTAAAACTACCAGGTAGCTTCCAGTTTTTTGCACTTTTTTGCAGAATTTGTGAATTTCTTGCATGAACCTTGAAGTTCCTGCAAACAATTTTTAAACAATCTGGCTATTGCGAGTGGGATGAAGCTTGACAGTATTAAGGATAAAATCCCTTCAAAGCTTTATGAGGCCATATCGGCAGCAGGCGTTTCCGAGCTTAGGCCCGCCCAGGAAAAAGCGGTAAATGCAGGCCTGCTTGAAGGTAAAAGCCTTCTTGTATGCACTCCAACAGCTTCTGGAAAGACGCTCATTGCAGAGCTTGCTGCCATTTCTGCCATCTTGAATGGCAGGGGCAAGGCTGTTTACGTTGTCCCTTTGAAGGCCCTGGCTTCTGAAAAATTCAACAGTTTTAAGCAATGGTACGGCTCTTTTGTGAAGGTTGCAATGTCTATTGGCGATTTGGATTCTTCAG
>CAYUOQ010000123.1:0-3775 GCA_964446445.1 uncultured Methanosarcinales archaeon | reverse complement strand
AGTCCGGAATTACTATTTTAACAGGATCTTTCTGGAAAAATAGGTCTGAATCCATGTCTGCAAATGAGGGAACGCTTACTGAGACATAGTTGCTGTCTGTGTAGATATTTTCTATGCTTTCTCCTTTTGGTACTGCTTCCCTGTAAAACGGCACCACAAAGTCGTCTCCGAGTATCAGCACGCTGCACGCGCTGCACTTGCTTTTGATGAAGCCAGCAACCCTGCCAGAATACGTGTTGTCCGTCATTTTAGGCTTGTCAAGCTTTTCGTCGTAGTCATCAAAGCTTTTCCACGGCCTTGGGCCGAGGTTTTCCTCGCTGAGGTCGTATACCACGCCTGTTTTCTCTTTTGCCATGCCGTAGGCTTTTGCCAATACGTCTTTCACTGTTATGTCTGAGCTTCCAAGGATGGGGAATTCGTCTTTCAGCGCGACCGTGTCTGTGATTATTATGGCGGCCGGTTCGTTTATTACCTTGACTGAGAAGCTTGCCTTCCCTGAAGTGAATGTGAAGGATTGCGCTTCCGTCGTTTCCGGGATGTAGAACTTGATCTTGTTCTGGCCTTTTTCAACCGAGGCCTTGCCATCGCTCACTGAGCCTTCCATGAGGGTTAGCTCGTCCGGGTAGGTGAAGCTTATCTTTTGCTTTCCGGAAGACTGGATGCGGAAGACGATGAAGTCACCGGGCTGCTTGTTCACAGTGTTCTCCCCACTGTTTTCAAGCTGTATCGTGAAGGGGATGTCTGATATGCAGCTTCCTTCTTCGCAGCCCTGCTTGCATGTCTCCTTTTGAGTTGGTGTTGGCGAGTATTCACATGATGAAGTTGCCTGGCCTGGGTTTGTGCACTTGGCTGCCATGTAATTCTGGTAGACGCTGCTGCCTGAGCAGCTTGGGGTGCCGGACCAGCCTGTGTTTTTGCAGTCTGTTACAGATGTGCATGCTACGCTCTCCTTGCACGCGCCGTTGGAACAGCCAATGCCACATACCTTTAGGATTTTGTCATTATCTGATTGCTTGCAGCTTGACTGGGCTGTGCCCGGGTTCTGGCATGTGTATACCCGGTATGTGCGGTGCACGTTCTCATCAGCATCGCAGTGGGCGTTGTCAATGTAGCTGTCTGTGCCGCAGCCCTCGTTGGAATGGCAGTTTATCTCTCCGCAGTCCCCTGGGCAGAAGCTGCTGTCCTCTGCTGCATCACACACCTTGTCACCGCAAAAGTATGGGTTTGAGCTGCAAAAGTTATGCACACAGTAAGGATTTTGGCATTCTGCAGCGCCGTCGCATCTGCTTCCAACAGGGTTGTTCAGGCAGGCATCAACTGTGCCTGCGGTATCAGTGCAGTAGGTGCTTATTATGAAGTTTTCCTCATCACAATCACCGCCATTTCCTCCAAGGCAGGCCTTAAAGGTGTGGCTTCCTTCGCTAAATGTGTCTTTTATGCTGCCTGCGTTGCTCCTGCTGCCTTTGGGCGCTATGCTTGGCGTTAGCAGCACTGAAGAATATTGCTTGGCATCAACGTATGGTAAATATCCGGCATCGTAGTCCTCGCAAAGGTCATTGTATACCTTGGCTTCATAGTCAACCGAGCTTGGAGTGCCCTGCACCCATAGTATTGATATTGACGGTTGTTCAGGTGCGCAGTTTGGGGACTGGATTCCTTCCCATTCAAAGCTCGCTGCGCTTCCTCTCCAGGAGTATCCAGGCGAGCCTCCATTGCCGCTGCACCACACCCAAGCCTGGAACTTGCCGGGTCCGGCGTATTCGCTCAGGACAGTAAAGGTTAGCGTGACTTTCCATGGCCCGCTGCCAGCCTCTATGTTATCCCTTATCTTGTGGCGGTCTGGGCTGTCTGAAACTTGTTTGTAATGTGGGTAAACTATCAGTTCGCAGTAGTCATACACCTGCCTATTACCCCCTGAAGCTGAGAAGCCCATGGTTTCTTCCAGTTCAAGCGTTACTTTTTCCCCAACCTTGTAAGATGGCTTGTCTCCGTTGATGATATCAAGAAGTATCCCAACTATTCCTTTCCTGTCCCTCTGTGTTATTTTTATGTTGCTTTCAGTCGGCTCAAGCATTGCAACTTCAGACAATAGCGGCTCAGGAGTTATGAGGTCAAGGTCAACCACGCCGATGTCAATCACTTTCTGATCTTCAGGCTGCCCCTGCTGCGACTTGCTGAACAAGTCACTGGCTTCTTTGATCTTAGAAACTACCCTTGTCAGGTTTATTATGCCGCTTCCAAACGTCGTATCCTTGCCTTCATCACCAAGGTCGGTGCTAGTAGCTTCAACGACACCCTTTAATTGTGCAGGCGTGAGCTCTGGGACTGCCTGCTTTACAAGCGCGGCTGCCCCTGCAGCTATCGCTGCTGAAATGCTTGTTCCTGAGTAGCTTTCGCCATCTATAATGACATCTACTCCTGGGGCTGTGACATCGGGCTTTACCATGCCTCGTATGTTCTCCCCTGAAGAGAAGGAAGCATGCCTGTTCTGCTTGTCAACTGCCCCTGCTGTTATGGCGTATGGGCTGTTACCTGGCGTTGTTACCCCAACATAGCCTACGCAGGATGGCCTTGCAGCTTCCTTTCCGCAGTTGCCCGCGGCTGCAACAATGGCCACGCCTTGCTCACTTGCTTCCTTGACAGCACGATTCAACGGCGAGTCTATGTCTGAATAAGGCCCGCCGAGGCTTAATACAAGAATTGAGGCGTTGTTTCTGGCAGCCCAGTTTATCCCGCTTATTATGCTGCTTTCCAGCCCCCTTCCGCTGTCATCAAGAACCTTAGCGCTTATCATCTCAACTCCAGGCGCTGCTGATTTTATTATTCCAGCTATGACTGTGCCATGGCCGTTGCCGTCAAACGCGTGGCCGCTTCCGCTGAAATCCTTGGAAAGCTGCACTTCGCTGCCATTCACTCCTGTGTCAATTATTGCTATCCTTACGCCTTTCCCGGTGTAGTCGCTCTCCCACGCTGTTGGCGCACCGATTGCCGCAAGGCTCCCATCCAGCGACGCGTAGAAAACCCTGTCAGGCTGCACGCTTTCAACAAGTTTCTCAGAAGCCAGCGTCGCAAGGGCGTCTTTTGTTATTTCAGCTGTTATGATGTTGCCGATGTCTTCTTCACTGGCTTCTATTTTTTCCTCGTAAAGCCTTTTTGATAGTTCGTACCTCTTTTTCTTTGCGTTCTCGTTGCTGGCATCGCTCCTGAGCTGCACTATCACATTTACGTTTTCCTTATGGTTAAGCTCTGCAATTATTAAGGGATTAATCCTGGCCTGCCGTGTTACGGCTTCAGGCTCGCTTGAACCTTTTCCGTCAAGGTTGTTCTCTAAACTTGCCGCTTCCTGCAGTTTCGCTGACAGCCGGCTTGGCTGCGGAACTGTGTCAGAAGGGCTCCCGGGAAACATGCTTAGTGCAAGAAGGAATAAGGATATCAACAGAAGCATGGTTAAACTGATTATCGTTGCCTTGTGCAATAAGCCCCCCATTCACTCCACGCCCAGTCACTGGGGTTACGATAGTCATATTTAAACTCGACGAATATCTTATATATAGCACAGGAAGAACGCATTCCGGCAGATTCATTTTAGCCTTAAAAGTTCACTAAGTTTAAATCTTAAAAAAGTCCTGATTTGACCGTGGTGAAGTTTCACGCCGAAGACACAGTGCTGATTGGCGGAATCAAGTACATTTTGAAAGGCGCCCCAAAAGGGGGAAAAGGCCTGCAGTTCAGGACTTATGCTGCCCAAAACGAAAGAGGGAAGGAAGTCATAATA
>CAYUOQ010000122.1:0-3780 GCA_964446445.1 uncultured Methanosarcinales archaeon | reverse complement strand
TGCACTGTGGCGTGGCCTGGTAAAGAACGAGGACTTCAGAAACAAATTCATCACGATAAGCGAAGACCAGCTACTCACAAATTTTGAGAAAAACCGGGCAATCAACACCCTGAACAACCTATCCGCAGAAATTGAGCCAGAAGTGCCACAACAGATGAGCCGCTGGACAGGTTTCTCAAACATAAGCTTGTGGCAACAAAACCTGGAGGAAATGCGCACATTTTTGCGTGAACGTCCAGCATATTACCGAAACCAGACAGCAGCTTACTTTGGCCTTGCCGGAACTGCCAACCTGACTGTTGAGACAACAGGAAGCGGAATCGTCAGTGTAAACAGCATAACACCTGCCAGCTACCCTTGGACTGGAGAAGAGTTCCAGGATGTGCCTATAACAATTAAAGCTGTTCCTTCAACAGGCAACACATTTATCGGCTGGGAAGGAGCGGCAAGCGGAAACAATTCCCAAATAAAAATTGTCCTTCCAGGAAAAACAATGGTGAGGGCAGTATTTGCCCCAATAGCAATCAACCCATTGAATGAATCTTCCATCTGGATTTCAAGAAAGTATCCTGCAACTCAGGTCATTGTTCCGGATGCCCAAGCCAAGCAATTTAGCATAGAACTTGGAAATCCTTCCGGACTTGCACCGCAGATAAGATGGTTGCTAAACGGAGTTCATGTTCAAACAGGAGGACTTTCCTACATTATCAGCGAATTACCGGGACGCTATAATCTGGAAGTTCAAATTAGCGCAGGAAACACAAACATGGTCCAAAGATGGAATGTGGAAATCCAAAAATTGGTCCAGAAAACCTGTTATTCAAAAGTTGAAAACCTGCCATTAAGCTGCTCAGGAGGCCAAATAACCCAAGATAGTTTCTCAGCTGGCTGCAGAACAGTAACTTGCAGCAGCACGAGTGGGATGGTCACGGCAAAGGCCTGCAACAAGCCAAACAGCCTCACCCCAACTTACTATGAGCTATACAAGACCGGCTCAAGCGGGAAAGAGCCCAAAATCTGCCTCGGAGAAACATGCATCACGCCCTATACAGGGTATACGCATGCAAACCTTCCAGCTTGCATAGCAGCTCCGGTAAATGAAACCGAAACCACCATTTCCACCCTGACAGTAATAAGCACGCCTCCAGCAAATCTTTCAATAAACGGAACGTTCATGGGAGCAACCCCAAAAGATATTAAGCTGGTAAAGGGAAGCTGGCTTGTCAAGCTGGAAAACCCAGACTACCAAACTTACACGACAGTTGTGAAGCTGGTAAATAACATGACACTCAACATACTGCTGAGCAACGGAACAATCATCCCGAACAACAACACAGGTAACTGCTACTCAAGCGTTAATTCAATCCCTGCAACTTGCGATGCGACAATCACGCAAGACACAAAAAGCGGCTGCAGGACAATTGTATGCAGCAGCGGAAGCAACAGCATTCAAATCTTGGCATGCGACAAGCCTGACTTTGGAACAAAACAGTACTTCGAGGCATATCGCCAATCATATACTGGCACACCACCAAAAATTTGCATTGGGGAAACCTGCATTCAAAATAACGGATGGGCAAAATCACCAGGCTATCCAATTTGCAGCGCAGCACCCCCTCCAAGCTGCACTCCTTCAACAGAGGTTTGTGATGGAAAGGACAACAACTGCAACGGGCAGGTTGATGAAAACAATGTCTGCGGATCACAAAATGCAACCTGCTACAGTTCCATTAACCAAGTCCAGGTAAGTTGCAACACAGGCACAATCACCCAAGATTCCTATAATGGCTGTCGAAATGTAGTATGCGAAAATGGCGGGAACAGCATTACCGTTTCAGGCTGCGACAAGCCCGATGGCCAAGCGCAGTATTTTGAGCTATACAAGCAAGTCCAAACTGGAAGCCCGCCAGAAGTCTGCTTTGGAAGCACATGCATACAAGAAGCAGGCTACGCAAAAAGCGACGACTACAACTGCAGCAGCGCAACTTCACCAATAATCACTCCGCCTGAGTCCAACGCTTCAGTCACCGTCAGCATAGCGCCATGGTATCCAAAAGACAGGGATTACGTGTTCCTGTGCAATGCACAAGGCTACACTCCAACAATGTATGACTGGTATTTTGGGGATGGGACAAAGCAGCTGGGCAGCATCAACAAGGACGTATTTCACACTTATTCAACACCTGGTGAATACTCTGTGAGTTGCCTTGCAAAGAACTACCCTGCTGAAAATGAAGGGCGGTTACAAATCACTGTGACATAAATATAGCAGATTCACGAATTAATGGAACTTTTTGGTGAATCTGCTAATAGTATTCATAATTAAAAGTTCCGCTATTAAATGAATTTACTATAGCTTAATCGTAAGGTATCAAAATGGAAATGATGACGTTCTTTGCCAAAGGGGCAATTGACCTTGCAGCTGCAATAATACTAACTTTCATAATATACAAAAAAAGGTATGGCAACAAGCAGTTAGCCGTCGGAATGCTCATGCTGAACGTATTTGTCTTCAGCATAATGAGCATGATCACAGTTGACAACTTTGGCCTCCAGGCAGGGCTTGGACTGTTTGCAATCCTGAGCATCTTTCGCTTCAGGAGCGAGAATTTTGAGCAAATGGACATTGCATACTTCTTTGGGGCAGTTGCCCTTGCAACAGTCAACGGCATCACACCAATCGGCAACCTCCTCTTCGTTGTAAATGGAACGATACTGGTGACTGCGCTACTCGCAGACATCAGCGGGACAATCAGGAGGATGCAGACAACAGAAGTTACATTGGATACTATCCCGCCCTACCTGTTCAATGAGGAAGAAGCGAGAAGTGAGTTAAGCTCAAAGTTCGGAATTAAAGTCCAAAGCTTAACCGTAAACGAAGTTGACTTCGTGAGGGATACTGCCAAGGTAAGGCTGCAATACATCGCCAATGCAAGGCTTATAACCCTGATTGGCAATGGAAAAGTGCAAAAAGCCATTGCCGTAAACAGGACTCTGGAGGGCCTATGAACCCGTTTCACTCATTCCAACCCATAAGCCTGAGTGACTTAAACTCCACAAGCGAACTGCTAAACCGATACGAACAAAAATATTTGGTTCCAAAAACTTTGCTGCAAGGAATAATTGAAAACTTTTCTGACTTTAACATTCTGGAGCACGTTGGGAAGAGAATTTTCTGCTATGACAGCACATATTTCGATGACAACTACGCAACATACTGGCAACACCACCAGGGAAGGCGCAAAAGGTTCAAGGTCAGGAGCAGGTATTACGTTGACAGCAATATCTGCTACCTGGAAATGAAGGTAAAATCATACCGATACTCAACGGACAAGCAAAGGATGAAATATCCAATTATTGAACGATTAAGAATAAGCAGGGAAGCAAATGAATTCATCAAAAAAACATACAGGGAAAGTTACGGACAGGAATTTGAATTCAAGCTTTCTCCCGTGATTAAAATAGTAAACAGGCGAATAACCCTGGTGCACAAGAACGGGGGGGAAAGGGTAACAATAGATTTCGGGCTGAAAGCAATTGGCAGAAACACGCTATGGGAAATGCCAAGCGCACTCACAATCATTGAAACGAAGACAAAAAATGGACGAGGCGTGTGCGACAGGATACTCAGGGGTAACCATGTCAGGCCCGTAAATTATTGCAGCAAATACTGCCTGGGACTTGCACAGCTCGGATTAGTTCCTAGATACAACACGTTCAAGCCGGTCTTGCGCCAGATAAACCAGTTTAGATCGGAAGAGCACACGTCTGAACTCCAGT
>CAYUOQ010000121.1:0-3805 GCA_964446445.1 uncultured Methanosarcinales archaeon | reverse complement strand
GAGAATTAAAGTTTACACAATTAACTTGACTTTGCCATTTTTAGCAAGGTTTATATGTTGATTAAATTCGTTTATATATGGCTTTGGCTGAAACTGCAGCTAAATCGTCACTGAGCAGTTCAATGTCAGCTCATCTTCCAGAATTCGTCCCGGCCTATAAAATATAAAGTATATATTATCATTTTATATCTCGGCCCCCAAATTTTGCCTTTTTAATGACTTTGACTCAAGTTGTTAACATTGAGCTTGAGGTTATGAGGTCTGAGGATGCTGAGGCAGTTGCGGCCATATTGAAGAAAGCTCACTCAAGCTGGGAAGAGGTGCAAGCAGATTTCTATAATAATGACATTTTGCCTGGCTTGGTCAATGGCCTCAGGAATCAATCCAAGCCTGTTGTGCTTGGCAGGGTTAATGGGAGGGTTGCGGCAGCATATGACCCTCCAGATTTTGTGAGGGAAGATTCTGGGATTGTTCTTGGCAAGAGAGCTTTTGAAGGCTTTTGGACCAGAGGATACGCTGGAGATGATGACTACTTCGCAGTTGATCGGGAGCGCAGTGGCATAGGAACAGCCTTTTTTGGTAAATTCGGAGCTGCCCTTCGAGCTGTTTCTATGAAAATAGAAAGGCCATTGGTGCACAGAGTGCAGGCAACACACCGTAGTTTGAAGTTATTTGTGAATTTAGGGTATGGAGTTGTCTACTCTTTTGAAGGTCTTCACAGGGATTATCATATTGTTGAAAAAGCCTATTCCCCAAATCTGGTGCAGTCTGCTAATCCCGAAGTTGTTTTAGCCCTTATTCACCAGATGAACTCTCAAATATCTGGATTTGCCAGTTCAGGCTCTCAATAAACTATTTAAACAATCCGCTTTCCTTTTCTTCTATGGGCAAGAAGCAAGAAATTGTGCAGAAAGAGAAACTGCTGGTGATAGCAGCGCTTCCCTATGCCAACGGCTCCATACATTTGGGCCACCTTGTTGAATATGTCCAGGCTGACATTTTCGTAAGGTCATTAAAGCTTTCTGGCAAAGACGTAATTTTTGTCTGTGGTGACGACACCCATGGCACTCCGATTGAGATTGCCGCTTCAAAGCAGAATATTCCCCCTGAAGAGCTCATAAGGAAGTATTATGACGAGCACCGTGAAGACTTTGCTTCTTTCTTTGTTAACTTTGACAGTTACCATTCAACAAACAGCGATGAGAACAAGTTCTTTAGCGATTTTTTCTTCAGGAAGCTGAATGAAAATGGCCATATCTACGAAAGGCTGATTGAGCTTACTTTTTGCGAGCATTGCCGCCGCTTCCTTCCTGATCGTTATGTGAGAGGCAAATGCCCCAAGTGCGGGGCTGAGGACCAGTATGGCGACCAGTGTGAGAAGTGCAATTCAACATACCAGCCAGTTGACTTGGTTAACCCCAAATGCTCTATTTGTGGAAATGTTCCCACAAGAAAGCAGTCCCTTCACTACTTTTTCAGGCTTAGTTCTTTTTCAGATAAGCTGAGGCAGTGGCTTGAATCAAACTCTGCCATCCAGAGCGATGTAAGGCATTTTGTCGAGGCGTGGCTGAATGCCGGCCTGGAGGACTGGGATATCTCGAGGGATGGCCCGTATTTCGGCTTTAAAATTCCTGGCGAGCTTAACAAGTATTATTATGTCTGGCTTGATGCTCCTATCGGCTATATTGCTGCAACTGAAAAGTTCAGCAAGGAGAAGCTTGGAAAATCTGCAACAGAATCCTACTGGCAAAATCCCAATGCAAAAATCATTCATTTTATTGGCAAGGACATCATTTACTTCCATTTCCTTTTCTGGCCTGCAATGCTCATGGGCGTTGGCTTTAACCTTCCTTCGGACTTTGCCGTTCACGGCCATCTTACCATCAATGGGGAAAAGATGTCAAAGTCAAGGGGCAACTTTTTGACTGCGAGGGATTACCTTGGGGTTAGCGGGTATGAGCCTGAATTCCTAAGGTTCTACTACGCCTCGCACCTTACTAAGGCGGCAAGTGACATAAACCTTGACTTCAACGACTTCAAGAATAGGACGAATAATGACTTGGTAAGCAATATTGCCAATTTTGTCCATCGAACTCTGGTTTTCGTTAACAATAATTTTGATTCAAAGCTTGTTTCCGCAGGGAGTGACTGGAATTTCCTCTTGAAGCAGCTTCAGCCCCATTACGATTTGATATTGAAGCATTATTCTGAATATAATTTCAGGGATGTCGTCAGGGAGCTTTTGGAGCTTGGAAGCATGGGCAACAGGTATTTTCAGGAAAGCCAGCCTTGGCAGCTTGTGAAATCTGACAAGAAGAAGTGCCAGGTGGTTGTCAGCGTAGCAGCATCGCTTGTGAAGGATTTGGCCATTCTTTCATTTCCCATACTTCCTAAATATTCCGGAAAGGTTTTGAGGATTCTTGGTTTTGAAAATCCGGAATCAATTGGCATTTCCGAGCTTGGAAAGCCCCTTTCCGGGAAAATCCAGCAGTCAAGGATTTTCTTTGCCCCGATTGAGGAGATTATCTCTGTCCCAGAGGCGTTTTCCGCTGTTTTGAAGGTTGGCAGGATAGATGAGGTAAAGGAGCATCCTGATGCGGACAAGCTTTACATCCTTCAGGTTGATATTGGGTCTAAAATTCAGCTTGTTGCTGGCCTGAGGCCGTATCTCAGGAAGGAAGAGCTTTTGGGACGGAAAATTGTTGTTGTTTCAAACTTGAAGCATGCAAGGCTTCGCGGTTTTGAAAGCCAGGGAATGCTGTTGGCTGCTGATGATGGGAAAAGGGTTGTTCTTGTTTCGCCTGTTAAATCGGATGTGGGTGAGATTATTTATCCTGACGGGTCTGACCCTGAAAAAATCCTGGCCGCTAAGAGGCAGATTGAAATTGACGAATTTTACAGGCTGGGCATGAAGGTTAGGGATGAAACAGTTGTTTTTGGCGTGAAGCCGCTCAGGTCAAAAGGTGAAGTGATCTCCATTGATGCAGCTGATGATTCAATAGTGCGGTAAGGAGATTTGGGCATGTATGTCAACGGGACTCATTACAGGACTATTTGGGTAAAGCCTGGGAATGAAAAAGTAGTTCAGGCCATTGACCAGAGGCACCTGCCTCACAAATTTCTGGTCGAGGATTTGAATTCTTCAGATGATGTTGCCCTGGCCATAAGGGAGATGCACGTCCGTGGTGCTGGCCTGATTGGGACTGCAGCGGGTTTTGGCATGTACCTGGCAGCATTGGAGGCGCCTGATGAAGGGTTTGACAGATATCTGGAGCGGGCAGGAAATAAGCTGAGGTCCACAAGGCCAACCGCAGTTAATCTTGCTTGGGCTGTAGAGAGGCAGCTTAAGGCTGTTGGAAAGGCAAATTCGCGAAAAGAAAAAATTGTGGCTGCTTTTGAGACTGCCATGAGGATTGCAGATGAAGATGTTGAAGCATGCCGAAAAATTGGCGGGCATGGCCTGAAAATTATCAGTGAAATAAGTAAGCATAAGAAAGGAGAAATTGTTAACATACTCACCCACTGCAACGCAGGGTGGCTTGCCTTTGTTGATTACGGCTCTGGAACTGCACCTGTCTACGCAGCTTTTAGGCAGGGCATTAAAGTTCATGTTTGGGTGGATGAAACCCGCCCTTGGAACCAGGGTTCCAGGCTTACCGCGTGGGAGCTAGGCCAGCAGGGAGTTCCCCATACAGTGATTGCAGACAATACCGGAGGCCATCTTATGCAGAAAGGCTTTGTAGATCTCGTCATCGTGGGCTCTGACCGGACGACCCTGAATGGCGATGTTGCAAACAAGATTGGG
>CAYUOQ010000120.1:0-3865 GCA_964446445.1 uncultured Methanosarcinales archaeon | reverse complement strand
GGTCAGTGAACGATATGGCTGATTTTCATATCTTTTGGGCAACTGCTTCAGCAATCTCAGCAGCGAACTCAGTTTTGTACTCCCTAAAGTCGGCAACTAAAAGAATTATTACGGTCTTTCCCTCCCTGAACAATATTTCTACCGCATATGAACCAGTATCAGGGCGGATAAGGCTTAACACCGCTTTTTTCCCACCAATAATAGCTGGCTCCTTGTTTTGCTCAGTTAGCGTCCCAAGCTCTGACGCTGTTTCATGAGGCTTTTCATACGCATCTTCCGCAGCCTCTGGTGTTTTATACGTTCTGGCATCCAAAACAACAACCGTCGGATAATCCTTGCCTGCCTTGATATTAACAAAAGACTGGCTAAATGCGTAATCTACCTCGTCCTTGACGCCTTCCCAGGGTTCATTCTTTTCAGTAAGTGTGTAGCCACTCTCCATGGAAGGCAGATTTTTTATAGAAAGCCTTGATAAGTCGCTGTTTGAAGAAGTTGTGTCAGTGTTCTGAACTGAATTCACAGGCTGTTTGCTGCAGCCTAAGGTGAGCAAGATTGCAGACAATAGCATTATTACCAGTATAAGTTTGATATTCATCATTGGTCCCATTACTAATTCGCAATATTTAAATTTTATTATAAACTCTTTGGAAGAAAAACGCCTGGACCGGATGGGAGTCAGGCAATGACGACGTCCGAGGCTTATTTGCCTGCCAATTCATAATTTGTAATACATTATCCGAGGCGAAGTTTTAAAAACGTGTCCCGAGCTATGGCTTTGATTGCAAGAGATGTTTTTTCACTTCTTCAATCAGCGCTTTCATCTTTTCAAGCGTTGCCTTCGCTTCTTCTGCATTAACGTCCTTGCCATAGTAGTTAATCGCGTTTCTTATCTTCCGAAATTCATCGAATTCGTCACCTAATACCGACTCATTGATTACTTCCTTAAGGAAGGAACAGTAACATTCATGATTGTAGATTTTATAGCTTTTAGAAATGGCGAGTGCTTCCAGTAGTTCCCTCAAGGCGTCGTAAACAAGTGAGATTTTTGAGCTGGCCGTGTCATTGTTTAGCTCCAGCAGCGCCTCCGAATAAAGTTTTTTTGCTGACGAACCAAAAAGGGAAGCTATCAAATTCTTGTCGACCTTAACTTCCTTAACAAGCCTGTTTCTTTTGCATGTTGTCCAATCCATATCACCAGCCTCCATAAAGGATAAATCCATTTAGAATGTTTTTCAGCAGGTTTTTGTTTTCCACAGCTTCCTGTGCCTTAAATTGGAAAAGTTGTATCTTTTTCCCAAGTTTTTTTTCAAATTTGCTGACATCCACTGCTTTATTGGAAACGCCAAATATGGCTATATCAATGTCAGAATTCTCATTAATTTCAGCTTTTGAGAAAGAGCCAAATAAAATAATTATTGGAGAGGCGTATTCAGACTTCAAATATTCTATTAGACCAGTTTTTCTAAGTTGCAAAAGCCAATACGCTCTAGAAAGTTCAATAAAGAGGGCTTCGTCTTTGTTGGCAAAATAATAGATATAATTCCTTTCAGTTTCCTTGACGAGCAGCCCCTCTTTTCGATACCTTTCCAGCAGTTTTGATGCTGATGGAGGGCTGATTCCTGCAATCCTTGAAAACTCTCTCACATTGATGCGCCTATAGTTATCCTTGAAAAAAGGCTTTAAATCATTGAATATCCTCAGCATACGGCTAAGAAAACAGCGCATGTTAATAAATCTTTCTATATGTAAAATATTATTAACAAGTGTTAAAAAAAATAAACGCCGGGACTGGGATTTGAACCCAGACACCCTTTCGGGAACAAGCTCGCTGACTTGCACTTTGCTCGCACATTCCAGGCCTACGCTGACCTTTAAGCGGTTTTGATTGACCTTTTCTTAAAAGGCCACTTGCGCAATACCAGGTTATGCGATCCCGGCAAATAGACTTGGGTGAGGTTTTGAATTGCTTATAAAACTTGTCCTACCCTATGATAAGCCCATGCGGACATATTCTCAACGTAGGCGGATCCCTGTGCGTCTGTCTGCAGATAAGCAGTTTACACCCCTGGAAAAGGCATAACTATCTCCACTGAGGATATCAGGATGCGCTGCTACATGGTCCAGGAATCTTGTCCCATATACATTGATACCAATGTGGATCCTATCAAAGAATTCCCTCTCAGCATCTGTTAGTATTTCCGGTCGTAAGCGACTCATGGCAAAGAGTTCAGCAAAATACTCATCAATATCATCGTTAAAGTAAGGCTCGAATCTTTCATCGGAAATGTGATATTTCTGCCCGCTTAATAATAAGACAGGTTCAGTGTCAATCCTATCTGGAAATGCAGGGCCTATTGATCCGCGCACAAGATTAAGGCCTTCTAATTTCGCCAAAGCTTTGTAGAGAGGGTGCTTGTCTTGCGACCCCCGGGAGCCATGAGAGAGATCATCTTTATTATACGTTTCCCTCCCCATTTTTAAATTGCTTAAATTAAAATAGTCAAAAATCAGGTTTGCTATTTTATGGCCGCACTCATGCAAATAAACCTCCTGTTCATTTTCAGGCTTCAGGCCGATTTTATCATCTTCAAAGTATGGCATACTTGTTTGCATCGTCAGATCTGCAGGCATCACAATAGTTATTTCTCCCGGAAGTTTGGCAGAACCGCCGTAGATTGAGCTTGTATTCCTAGATATCAAATCCATGTCGGTAAAAGTTAACCTCGGTGCCAAAATCGAGCAATACGATGCGTATGAAAGTGCAACTTTTATGTTCTCAAGCTCTTTTTCCGTTGGCAAGCGGGAGATAGTTTCAACTGAAACCTGTGTCAGCCCCAAGTCCTCCATCGAGGCGGGATAAATGTTTTTACTCTCACGCCTCCATGGCGGGGTATCGGTTAACTCCAAAAAGCGAAATTCTGAATTGCCTCTTTGAACTGCAGTTGCCGGAGGCATGTTTCCGGAGCTAGCAAGCAATACAGCCACCAGCCCACTTGCTAAAATTCCTGGCCTAAGTTTTGACAACAAGCTCATCTGGCTTCTGCTCACAAGGGCTTATTTAAATCTTTCTATTTTGTAGTTACTGTAGAGTAATAAATGATTAAAAGATGACTATATGGGTTTAACTTATAAATTGAAGTCAAGTTAAGAACTCTACATCTTTAGAAGCTCAGGCCTTCGCATTGCACCATATTCATACTGGTAAAGGTTCAGGAAAGCCTTAATTGTGGAGTGAATTTGCAGGCAGTTCTCAACAAGCAACTCCTCATACTGGGTGCTGTAAGTCCTGTAGATGAACTTGTCAAACAACGTGCGAATGAAATAGTAGAATGGCTTTGACTCCCACCTGTCCTCGTAGTCAGTGTCAAGGTAGCCGTCAAGCACAATCTTGACTGCAGCCTTGTTAAGGGTTACGCGCTTCTCGTCCTCCTCAACAACGACCTCCTTAAGATTCCTGATCTTGATGTTTATCTTTATGACATGCCTTGCATAGTCTGTAATTTTTTTCCATGGCATAAGCTCAAGCTCTATGAACTTCCCAGAAGGCCTGACATGCTCCTGGTTCCTCTGCTCCCTTGTATCAAAGCCCTTGTCCTTCAGCCACTGGTTAATCAGGACATAAAGCTCATGAAGGTCAAAAAGGCCCTCATATGCAAGGGTCATGTGGTCAACAACAAGCCTTCTCTCAGCCATTTACCTAGCACCCATCTTCAAGTTCTCCTTTATCAACGCATAAAGGTCATAAAGCTCATAATAGAGCCTGTCTTCGTACAACCCGCCAATCTCCCTTTTTAAAACCCAGTTGTTCATGAAGGAAACCAATCTTCTTTCAATGTTGCTGCCTGCCCATCTTCTTTTCCCAAGG
>CAYUOQ010000119.1:1487-3881 GCA_964446445.1 uncultured Methanosarcinales archaeon | reverse complement strand
GAGTAGCTTAGCTGCAGGAATGCTTCTTTGCTCAGCGAGTAGATGATTGTTGCCCTTCCAGGCTGTGTCTTTACGCTTTCTACGGTTATGGTCGCATTTGCGCTGGTTTGCTGGCTTTCCCCATCTTTGATAAGTATTCTTTCGGCAGTTGCCGTTTCTGTGTTAATCTTCATCGCGTTGATTACTTCCTTTGCTTCTGTTTCATTTATTTCCCTTCTTTCAAACGCTGCCCTTATGTTCCAGCCTTCTTTTTGCTCAAGAAGTGGCTCATAATTTATTCTTTCAATTCTTGAAGACACTATTATCGGGGATTGCTTCAGCTCGACTACTTTGAGGCCTCTTTCAAGTCCAAGTGCGCCTCTTTTGCCTGCAAACACTTCTTCAGGATTCTTTCCGATTTGTTCTTCGTGGATTATGGCGTATTTTACTCCGAGAAGGTATAGCCCATGGAGTGTTTCGCTTGACATGTTCTCTTTAAGATCATATGTTTCATGGGCTGCCATCTGTGCTATTGCTGCCGAGTATGCAAGGCTTCTTGGTGCGCTTTCTATCAGGGCCCCAAATACTGTTTCTTGCCTGTTGGTCAGGTAAGCGTATGCCGGCCAGAATGTTCTCCTGTCTGTTGATAAATCGAGAAGTCTTTCCCCGTCGCCTGCGTTTATTGAAGTGTAAATCTGCTTGTTGTAGCTGTAGTCAGGATATCCAAGCTGGGCAGTTGCCGGGACCAGGTCTGCAATCATTATGGCTGAAACTATCAGCAGCAGAGTTGCCGGCTCAATTCTGATTTTTTTGCTTGCGAATTCAAATCCGTAAGCTGATAGCAATGCCAGCATGAGGAGGGCTGCTGGCATGTATCTTGGGCTTTGGAACAGGAGGAGGCCAATTGCAATGACAGATGCTGCTGTAACAGCGAATTTTCTTTTTTTAAGCGCATAAATCAGTCCGGCTGCTGCCAGTGCAATAATGCTTAGTCCGATGTAGAATAATGGCTTATCACCCCAAAGGCCTGGCCACTTGGCCAATTCGAAAACTGTTTTCAGGTTGGGCACTGATGGCTTTAGTATTTCCAGTGCCTTTCCTGTGGCGCTTGCCTCATTCTGCTCAAGGATCATGGGTATTATCCAGGATGAAACCATGGCTGCTGCAATTGCCATTCCAGCAATGACTTCCAAAAAGATTTTTCTTGTTTTCTTGTCAAGTTTGTTTTCTTCAAGCGCCCTTATTCCTGAATAAATGGCAAATATCGAAATGATAAATAGCGCATCAGCTTGGTGGTTCAAAATAAGGAGGCCTGATGTAAGGGCAATCAATCCTGCTGTTTTGCCGCTTCCGATTTTTTCTTTTAGCCTTGATTCAATTATCAGGAAAAGGAGCGGAGCAAGAACGTATGTGATTGCTGTCAGGCTTCTTCCAACCATGATCCTGGCTATGTGCTCAAAGCTCAACCCAAATGCGAGGCCTGCTATTATTGAAGCCTTTGTGTTGTTTGTTGCTGTTTTTGCAAACCTGTAGGCCAGCAGTGCAGACGCTATGTGTGCAGTGAAAAATACTATCTTGTTTGCCCAGTCTATTGAAGTGAAAATGTTAACAATTCCAGTGATAAAAAAGGACAGCCAGCCATAGAATGCCAGCGGTGCGCTTCCAAGGTACCAGTAGAATGTCCAGAAGGGGTATATGAGGCTAAGCATTGAATTTTTGAGGTATTCTGAGAGTGCTGAGAATTGCATTGCATCTCCTAGGACAACATTCCCTTTTGACAGGTATGTGAGCGCTGCAGTAGAAACAATGGCAGCAACGATGACCCATTCTTTTCGTCTTTTTTCAAGCGATTGGTAAAGGTTCCTGAACTGCCCTTTGAAAAGGAGTGCTGCCAGGATGCCAGATGAAATTAGCAGCAAGATGCTGCTGACTGCGTAGCTTGCTTTCAGGCAGCTTTTTGCAACATCTGGTGAGATGTTTACGCCTGATTTTTCCAAGGCGCATTGCCTTAGTCCGGGCATTGCAAAAAGCTGCAGGTAGATTATAAGGGCAGCGCAGCTAATTGCTGCAATGGCAAGCTTTTTCATCTGCTTCTCGCTCTTGGAATAAATTTATATATCTTTGCAGCAGCCTTTCATTAATGTCATTTTTGGCCATCTTGCTGTTTTTTACCTTAACCTGGGGCCTTGGGTTTTCGCTTGGCAAGCTTGTGAGGGAAAGCGAGAATTCTCTTGAGCGTCAGTTGATGAGGGTTGGAATCGGTCTTTGCGCTTTTATTGTGCTTGGAATTTTTCTTAATGCCATCCATGTCCCTCTTGATTGGCGCATTTTCCTTGCCATATCAGTTGCCTTGCCTTTTTACTTCCTTGTTTTTAGAAAGGGATTTCGTCCAAAGTCAATTCCATTGAAGCTGAA
>CAYUOQ010000119.1:0-1477 GCA_964446445.1 uncultured Methanosarcinales archaeon | reverse complement strand
GAAGATGTCTAGCTTGAGCATTCTTGTAATGCTGCTTATTTTCGGCGTAGTTTCATTCATGTACATTTCAGGTGCTTTCAGCTACCCTTACCTTGAGGATGACGATCCTTGGACCCATGTCCGTGGCATGGCGTTTATTTCTGTTGAGAAGACTGCATTTGCTAACCCAAACCTCCAGTCGCAATATGTTGACCCATACCCGCCCAGTTACGATATGATTTTGGCAATACTTCATCAGGTTTCCAATTCAGTTTCATGGACTGTTAAGTTTTTCAATGCATTGCTGATTTCCTTTGCCATAGTTTTCTTTTACTTTTTTGCCAGGAGGTTTATGGGCAGCAATTCCAAGGCGCTGTTTGCCACATTTGTCCTTGCAAGTGTTCCCGCTTTCATGAGCCATTTTATCTGGGCGCCGGCCTTGGCAATGGTTCTGTTTTTTCCCGTCATGTATGCTTTTGAGATGGTTAAGGCTGATAGAAGATGGTGGATTGTCGCTGCTGTTTGTTTTGCTGCCCTCCTTCTTTCCCATCCAACACAGGCTGCAAAGCTTTCTGGCATGATTGCAGTTTATCTTGCGGTCAGGTTTTTGTTTGATTTTGCTGCTTCCAGGAAGTCTTTCATTGGAGATAACCTTGCAAATATTAAGGCAGTTGCCTTTGGCATCTTGCTTTCTCTTTTCTGGTGGGGCTTCAAATGGAGGGTCTTCGTAAAAAAGTCTTCTGTTGGCTTTAAGGGCGGCCAGGAGTCTGCAGCAAGTGCCATTCAAAGCTCTCCTAACATTTTTGCAAAGTTTTTCTCCCTTGTTACTCACGCCTTGAACCCTGATAGCGGCACTGCTACGAGGGTTTACACTTTCAAGGATTTTTTTGTTGCTTCCTCCCAGAACATGATTAACAATCCTGTGGGTCTGGGTGTTTTTGCTTTCCTGCTCATGGCAGTTGGTGTTATTTCCTCATTTTTTGGCTTTGTTAAGCATATTCCAAAAGGAAAAATTCTGCTTCCATTGGCTGGCCTTGTTGTTGTCTTGGCAACTTTTTTCCTTGCTGCAGCAACCCTTGACTTCCAGAATGGCTTTTACGCCAACGATTCTCCTTTCAGGCCTTACAACTGGGCTAATCCGCCATCTTACGCGAGTGTCATTGCCATTTCATTTTTGCTTGTCGTTTTTGTAGCAGCATTCATCCTCTCTTTGGTTGCAGTTGTTTTTGCAGCAAGGAAAAGCGCAGATAACAAGAGAATTGTTTACCTTTCAATCGTGCTTGGCTGGCTTCTGTTTGCATTCTTGGGGGTTAATAGCAAGACCTTCAACCTGCCTGTTGGCCTTTTCGCTTTTCGTTTTTGGATGATTTTTGCAGTTCCAGTTGCACTGCTTGCCGCTGAAGGCTTGTTTTCAATGCTTTCAATTGTTTCCATTTTCAAGCTTGATTCCAAGTCTGCATTGATTGCCCGTTCAGCAATAGTAGCTATTGTAGTTATT
>CAYUOQ010000118.1:0-3952 GCA_964446445.1 uncultured Methanosarcinales archaeon | reverse complement strand
TCATCATTGGGCTTGCATATTTCTGCTTTGCGCTCTATAGGGAAAGCAAGGTCAAGCCAACAAAGATTGTTGAATCAAGATATAATGACCTTCAGGAAAAACTTTCTACTGCATCAGAATACGCCTCTGTTGACAATCGAGTCGTGAATGAGCTTAAGTCAGATGTCCTGAAAAATCTGAGAAAGGTTGAAGAAGCCTCATTCCTGAGCGAGCGAAGGATATATGCGAAATCGATAATCTCCATAGTGCTCTGCTTTGTAATCCTTCTTGTTTCGCCAGTTTCAACAGGATTCTTTAAGGCTGTGCACGTTCCTGATGTTTTCCATAGAGGAGCAGCGACAGAGGAGGCTGGGCACTTCAAGGTCATTGATGAAAACAAGAGAGGGGACAAGCCGATAAAGGTAGACAACCCAAATGAGCAGATA
Source organism: uncultured Methanosarcinales archaeon (assembly GCA_964446445.1). Lineage (GTDB taxonomy): Archaea > Nanobdellota > Nanobdellia > Woesearchaeales > UBA10216 > UBA10216. The sequence goes on along the minus strand of CAYUOQ010000118.1, from coordinate 3,527 downwards.
TATGGGATTCCAACAACTGCAAAGATTGGGACAGAAGAGCTGAAGGTTGTGTTCAGGCCTGCTGGGAGCGAGCTAAGCACAAGTAATGTTAAGCCTCCGGAAGAACTCCAGTTTAATGAGCAATATCCTGAGGAAATAGTTCCTGTTGCATCAGAAAGCATGGATGAGCAAATCCCGAAGGAGCAGCAGGAGCTTGTAAAAAGGTATTTCAAGAACGTTGTGCAATCAGGAAGTGATTAGCAACATTTATTAATGGTATTCTTAAAGGAAAAATGTAAATGTTAGCCTACAAAAAGCTTTTTGATGACATTTATGCTGAGATTGGAAGGGTTATAGTTGGCCAGGAGGAGATGATTACCCAGCTTCTTTCTGCAATCCTTGCTGATGGGAATGCCCTTCTTGAAGGTTACCCTGGCCTTGCCAAGACCCTGACTGTCAAGACGCTTGCTAAGGTAATGGACCTCAGGTTCAGCAGGATACAAAACACCCCCGACCTGATGCCTTCAGATGTCACCGGAACTTATGTCCTTGAGGAAAGCGATGGAAAGAGGGAATTCAAGTTCCACCCTGGCCCAATTTTTGCAAATGTTGTCCTTGCAGATGAGATTAACAGGGCAACGCCAAAAACCCAGTCAGCCTTGCTTGAGGCAATGCAGGAAAAGCAGGTGACAGTGGGGAATTCAACATACAAGCTTGACCTTCCATTCTTCGTTTTAGCGACGATGAACCCCATCGAGCAGGAGGGTACCTACCCGTTGCCAGAAGCGCAATCAGACAGGTTCATGCTGAAAATAAAGGTCACATATCCAAGTTTCGATGAGGAGATGGAAATAGTGAACAGGTATGCAGGCGAGGAGAGGGATAGGAAAATCAAGATAGTAATGACAAAGGAGCAGCTGCTTGACCTGCAAGCCCTCACCCGCCAGGTTCCAATAAGCTCAGACTTGAAGCAGTTTGTTGTCAAGCTTGTTTCTGAAACAAGGAGCAGGCAGGACATTATAGAGTATGGAGCGTCCCCAAGGGCTTCTACAAGCCTTGTAATGGCGTCCAAGGCAAGAGCCCTCATCAGCGGAAGAAACCATGTTGGCATTGAGGATTTGAGGGCGATGGCCTACCCTGTTCTAAGGCACCGTATCCTTTTGAATTTTGAAGCTGAAAGGAAAGGCCTGACTCCTGATGGTGCTATCAAAATGCTTCTAGATAAAGTAAAATGATTACAACTGATTTCCTGGACAATCTGAGCAGGTTCAGGCTCATTGTAAATAAAAAAGTAACCTCTAGCTATACCGGAAGGAGGCAATCCCTTTACACCGGTTCCGGGGCTACAATAAAGGATTACAGGATTTATTCTCCCGGTGATGACTTCAGGCTTATTGACTGGAAGATATATGCAAGGACAGACCACCTTTACATAAGGAGGTATGAGGAAGAGCGAAACATGGTAATGCACGCCCTTGTTGACTCAAGTGCAAGCATGAACTATGGCACTCCAGTAACCAAATTTGAATACGGGGCGATGCTTGGGGTAGGGTTCGCCTATTTGGCATTAAGGGAAAATGAGAGGCTGCAGTTCTCAACATTTTCAGATGATATCAACGTTTTCCAGCCAAGGAGGGGCATGGGTCAGCTGGCATGCATGGTGGATTACCTGAATTCAGTAAAGCCAAAGGGAAAATCAAGGTTCAGCGACATGATGACGAAGTACAGGAAATTCCTGACAAGCAGGTCATTCATTGTTCTTGCTTCAGACTTCCTTTTTGAAATAGATGAGATTAGGGATGGCCTTCTCGCGCTTTCCCATGGGAACCATGAAATAAAGGTAATACAGGTGCTTGATATTAGTGAGAAAGACCTAAAAGTTGAGGGTGACGTGAAGCTGAAGGATGCGGAATCCTTGGATGAGCTTAGGACTTATGTGGGGGCAAGGCTAGTTGCAGAATATGAGAACAAGCTTGAGGAGCACATTGCAAAGATCGGGAAGATTTGTGCAGGCATCAAGGCTGACTTCTACGTTGCAACTACGGCAACCCCTATATTTGACATATTCTACGATGCTTTAAGGAGATGAAGATGGCTGAAGTGAAGGTTGGGAAATATAGGCATTACAAGGGCAAGGATTATGAAGTAATCGGGATAGCTAAGCACAGCGAGACTCTGGAAGAGCTGGTTGTTTATCGCGCTCTTTATGGCGACCATTTGCTTTGGGTTAGGCCAAAGGCAATGTTCCTTGAAACTGTTGAAGTCAATGGGAAGAAAGTGCCAAGATTCCAATTTGTAGAATAAATTATGTTCCTTCCTGCCAGCTGCTCAGGTAATTCTTCTGCTCTTCCGTTAATTCATCCATTTCTATTCCCATGGCGTCAAGCTGGGATTGGGCAATTGAATCATCAATGACTTCCGGAAGCGTTATGACGCCTGATAGCTTTCCTCTGTTTTTGACAAGGTATTCTACAGCGAGAGCTTGCCCGCAGAATGACGTTGCCATGACTGAGCTTGGGTGGCCTTCTGCTGCTGCCAGGTTTACCAGCCTGCCGGATGCAGCTACAAAAATGGATTTTCCATGAAGCTTGTACTCTTCAAGTGACTGCCTTACCTGCTTAATCTCTTTAGCCGTTTTCTTGAGCTCTTCAAGGTTTATTTCAACATCAAAATGCCCGGCATTCGCCAATATCGCTCCATCCTTCATTTTTTCAAAATGCTCCTTCCTTATTACGTGCTTATTACCCGTTACGGTTATGAATATGTCTCCTTTTGGCGCAGCTTCGGATAGGGGCATTACGCTGTGCCCGTCAAGCCTTGCCTGCAGTGCCCTGAAAGGGTGAACTTCCGTCACTATTATGCTTGAGCCAAGCCCTTTTGCTCTTAGTGCAACGCCTTTCCCGCAGTCGCCATATCCAACAACAACAACTGACTTGCCTGCGAACAGGACGTTTGTTGCCCTTATAACTCCATCAATTGCTGATTGGCCAGTTCCATAGAAATTGTCAAGCAAATGCTTGGTCTTATTGTCATTAACTGCTATCACAGGATATTTTAAAGCGCCATCCTTTTCCATTGCTTTCAGCCTTATGATTCCTGTTGTGGTCTCCTCACAGCCTCCAATTATGTCCTTGATTAATTCAGTGTGTTTGTTATGGATTTCAGTTACTAGGTCGCAGCCGTCATCAATTGTAATCTGTGGCTTTGTAGCAATGACTGCGTTGATGTATTTGTAGTAGTCGTCTTTATTTTCGCCCTTGTAGCCAAAAACCTTTACTCCTGATTTTGCAAGGGCCGCAGCAACGTCATCTTGCGTTGAAAGCGGGTTGCAGCTTGAAATGGCAACATCAGCCCCTCCTGCAATAAGCGTCTTTACAAGGACTGCCGTTTCCTTCGTGAGGTGCAAGGCCATTCCGATTCGGAGCCCTTTCAAAGGCTTCTCCTTGGAAAACCGCTCTTTAACTTTCATGAGGGAGCCCATTTCCCTTTCTGCAAACTCAATGTTTTTGAGGCCCTGCTCTGCAAGCGCTAAGTCCCTTACAGCGTAA
>CAYUOQ010000117.1:0-3971 GCA_964446445.1 uncultured Methanosarcinales archaeon | reverse complement strand
CTGAATTGGGATTGGGGGCTCAACAGACCAAACCCTGAAGTCCTGCTGCCCCTCGGGAGCGATATTGCCTGAGAGAACAGCAAGGCCATTAGCAGGAGTTTTTGAATAAAGCCGAAGGTGCTGCACCATCCTTTCAAGGGCGCCAGTCACATTTTTCCTTGTGGTGGCTGACTTAATGTTCATCGCAGTTCCCTGCTCCTGCTGAATATGCTGTATGATCTTGACTATGTCATAACCTTGAGGAATGTAAACCGATACAAGCTCTGTATGCCTGCCCTTATAGGCTTCCAGCTCCTTGATAAACTTCTTCAGGTCATGCTTCTGCTTTTCAGTCAGGCTCATTTTTCATTCACCACCAACATTGCTGCTGCAAAAATAGCCGGAAAGAATTGCGGCAGCTGAAACAGGCTATTCGGATAATGCTGAAGCTAATGAAGAAGGATTCACATTCCCTGATCGAATTGTTTGCTCCATTACAAAAACGATAAAAAACATCCTATTTAAAGATTTGCACAGCCAGATTTTATAGCGGCAGATTTAAAAATAAGCAGCAATGAACCTATTTTATGGGGCCATGGGGCAGCTTGGTCTAACCTATCTGGTTTGGGACCAGATGACCCCGGTTCAAATGACCTTTTTGCCCGCAAAAAGCTCAACCAAAAAGAGCTAAGCAAAAGGCTGGAAGTCCGGGTGGCCCCATACAACCTTTAAGAAAAGGTTGAGAGGAATGCACACAGAACCCGGAACCCAATAGCTTTATAAATATACCCTTAATCCAGAATAGGAGAATAGAAATGGCAGAGCAAACAAAAGGTTTCGGATCAACAAAGCGGTATGGCGTAAGATACGGCATTAAGCTGAAGGGGAAGATAGAGAGCATAGAAGCAGAAAGAAGGCTTTCAACAAAATGCCCATATTGCCACTACCCGAAAGCCACAAGGGTCTCTACGGGAATTTGGGAGTGCAGGAAGTGCAAGGCAAGCTTCACAGGCAAGGCGTATACGACAGGAGGAACTGTCCCGGCAAGCACCGTTGAGGAAGTGAAGCCATCAGCAGCAGAAGCAACGGCAAAAGAGCAAACTGAGAGCTATGAAGAAGAGGAACAGGAAAGCCTGCAATCCGAAGAGAGAAACGAGGAAGAGTAAAATGGTAGAGTACAAATGCTTTGAGTGCAACAAAAAGGTATCCACTGAATACTTAAGGAAAAAAGTAAGATGCCCATATTGTGGAAGCAAGATTCTCTATAAGCCCAGAAGGGTTTCAACAAAGATCAAGGCCAGATGATCTTGGGCAAAAAATGACTTATAAGGCAACAATTAAAACTGCAGACAACGGAGCCATAATACAAAAAGCCTTTGCAGCAGAGGACCGCCAGATAAAAGAAAAGGCGAGCTACAATGTGGAGAAGGCCGGCAAAGGTGCGATATTTCAAATTGAAGCAAAAGACAGCACAAGCCTAAGGGCAATATTAAATTCAATAACAAAAATCCTGACAGTGATTGAAAAGATGAGGAAAATCTAAAATGCCAGACATGCCGGAACAAGCACAGGAAAAAATAAAGCAGCTCCAAATGAAAGAGCAAGAGCTAAGGCAGCTGCAAATGCAAAAGCAAACCTTCCAAGTCCAAATGATGGAACTCGAATCAGCACTAAAGGAATTACAATCAACAAATGAAGCATACAAGATCATAGGCAATGTGATGATATCAGCGCAAAAGACAGAGCTAGAAACAGATTTAAAGAAGAGGAAGGAGACAACAGAACTCAGAATAAGCTCGATAGAAAAACTCGAAGCCAAGACAAGGGAGAGGGCAGAAACACTCCAGAAAGAAGTCTTAGCTTTAATGAACAAGTGAAAAAAAAATGTTCCCGGGACAAAAAGCCAACACGGTTGAAACAATAATAGTTGCCATTTCAGAGCTTCAGGATGACACAACAGTCCCGAAAAACGTAAAGGAAAAAGTCCAGCAAGTGATAGAGACGCTTAAGAATGAAAAAGCCGAAGTCTCAATGAGGGTTGACAAGGCCCTCCAGATCCTGGACGATGTTTCTGAAGATTCCAACCTTCAATCCTATACAAGAACCCAGCTTTGGAACATTGTAAGCATGCTGGAAAAGATGTAATTCTTACTTTCAGTTTTCCGAAAACTATTAAACATACCTAATTCTTGATGGCAAAATGGTGAGTTACGAGGAAGAAATAAGGGCGCTGCAGGAAGAGATAGGAAAGACACAATACAACAAGGCAACCCAGCACCACATAGGCCTTGTAAAGGCGAAAATAGCAAGGCTGAAGGAAAAAGCGGTAGCCAGGTCAAAAGGAGGAAAAAAGGGAGAAGGCTATTCTGTAAGAAAGTCAGGAGACGCAACTGTCATACTGATTGGATTTCCTTCTGTTGGAAAATCAACCCTTCTAAACCAGATAACAAATGCAGAGTCAAAAACAGCGGCCTACGCATTCACAACCCTGACCTGCATACCTGGAATGATGAACTACAACAGTGCACAAATTCAAGTCCTTGACGTTCCAGGAATACTCAAAGGGGCAGCATCGGGGCTTGGAAGGGGCAAGGAGGTAATAGCGGTTGCCAGAAGCGCTGACCTTGCAATCATAATGGTAGACGTATTCACGGTCAATCAAGTAAGCATACTCAAGAAAGAACTTGAGGAAGCTGACATCAGGGTAAACCAGCAGCCGCCACACATTTCCATCACCAAAAAAGATAGGGGCGGGCTTAACATAGCAAGCACAGTAAAACTGAACAATATAGAAGAGGAAACAGTTGAAGCAATCTTAAACGAGTACAGGATAGTTAGCGCAGAAGTGATAATAAGAGAGGATATAACAGCAGACCAGCTTATTGACGCACTTGAAGGAAACCGCAAATACATGCCAGCAATAGTCGTCGTTAACAAGATAGACTCATTAACCGAGGAAGGAATGAAGCAGCTCCAAATTCAATTGAGGAATGGAGCTTCAAAAAATGATGAAGTGCTCATATCGGCTGAAAAAGGAATAAACATTGAAAAGCTCAAAGAAACAATCTACAACAAGCTAAACCTAATAAGAGTTTACCTCAAGGAGGTTGGAAAGAAAGCAGACCTGGAAAAGCCGCTAATAATGAAGGAAAAAGCAACCATAAGGGATGTTTGCGAGAAGTTGCACCATGACTTTGTCAAAAAATACAAGTTTGCAAAGGTTTTTGGAAAGTCAGCCAAGTTCTCCGGACAGAAGTTCAAGATGGAACACAAGCTCATGGACGGTGATGTTGTTGAAATTCACCTTAGGTAAAATTGTAACAAACGACTTTAATTACTTCTGCATGCCCATGAATTCGCCCCAATAAATGCCTTCATCACTGTCGGGGGCGTTAACAGTCTTGGAAATACCCGACTTGGACTTCCCTGCTGGGCGCACAGCATATGCCTTTCTGGCTTTCTTTCTTGCTTGCTTCCTTACGTGCTTAGCCTCTGGGCGCTTGAGCCTGAGCTTAATCACCGGCCTTTCCTCTGCCGTGTCCAGAGGCTGAGCCAGAGGCGTGCTCGAAACGCTGGATAGCTGAGCTGCAGAGGGCACGATTTGAGCATCCGCCTGAAGCTTCTTTGCCACCTTTCTCTTTTTCTTGACACCCTTTTTAGAAGATGCCTTCACAGAGACCTCCTCCGATGGCTGCGATATCAACTCAGAGGTTGTAACGCCATTTGAAGACGCCCTGCACATATCCTCGCAAATCTGCAAGATCCTCCTGGGACTGCCCTGCGCTTGCCTATATGCGCTCAAAATGTCATCATTAGAAAGCAAAGGAAGATTGCCAATCCTTCCCCTTACCATTGAAATTGCCTGCTCGGGAGTAAGCTTTGGAAGCCTCAATACATTGCCGTTTATGGAAAGGGAGCCTGAAAAGGCGCCCGTTTCGTATTTTGTGCCAAAAAAAACAACAGAGCGAATGTTACCACTCCCATAAAACTCT
>CAYUOQ010000116.1:471-3990 GCA_964446445.1 uncultured Methanosarcinales archaeon | reverse complement strand
TTTACCTTGTTAGGTGAGAAAGCAACAACGGACATCACAAGAACAAGGGATGCACAAGGTTTTGAAGAGAACAAGCAAGCAGCGAAAAGAGGAGGACGAATAGCCTATAATGCACGACAGGAATTAGAACAAGAAACGGGCAAGTCAATAGTGATAAATGACAACTTTTTAAGTCTTACTACAACAAAAAAACTTGAAGATAAAGGGAAAAAGCAAAAAACTATTTAAGCCAACTCCGGGGAGTTAATCGCAATGGCAAAGCTTGAACGAGCACGCGGAACAAGGGACTTTTCAGCGGGTGAAGCACTGCTGAGGCAGGAGGTAGCTGGAAAGCTGAGGGAAGTTTTCGAGATATACGGCTATAACCCTCTTGATACGCCAATTCTTGAAAAATTTGAAACCCTATCTTCAAAGTATGCAGGCGGTGCAGAGATTCTCAAAGAAACGTTCAAGCTTAAAGACCAGGGAGGACGGGAACTTGGTTTGAGGTATGATCTGACTGTGCCAATGTGCAGGTTTATCGCAACAAACCCAAACCTCAAAATGCCCTTCAAAAGGTACCAGATTGGAAATGTATTCAGGGACGGGCCGCTAAAGCTTGGAAGATACAGGGAATTCGTTCAGTGCGACATTGACGTTGTCGGGGTAAAATCAATGGCGGCAGATGCTGAGATGGTAGAAATAGCCCAGGCAGCGTTCGAAAAATTGCAATTAACCGGTGTCATAAGAGTAAATAACCGAAAGCTCCTGAATGGCATTATTGAGGCAGCAGGGATAAAACCTGAGAATGCCGAGCAGGCAATACTATCGCTTGACAAGCTTGAAAAGGCAGGACAGCAGGCAGTTGAGAAAGAATTGGCTGAAAGGGGAATTAACCAAACAGCAGTTAAAAGGCTAATGGCACTTTCACTAATCAAAGGCAGCAACACTGAAAAGCTGGCAAAGCTTGAAGGCGAAATAATCAGTCCGGGAGGTAAGGAAGGGATTAGTGAACTAAGGGAGCTTTTTGACAGCCTTTCGAACAGCTCCAACGTCAGCTTTGAGCCATCACTGGCACGTGGCTTGTCTTACTATACCGGAACAGTCTTCGAGGCATTCCTTGATAGCGCAGACAAAAAGCTGGCCGGGATAAAATCTGCCATTGCAGCAGGCGGAAGATATGACAAGATGATTGGAAGCTTCGTGGGAAGCGGAAGAGAATATCCTGCAGTTGGAATATCCTTCGGGCTGGACATAATACAAGATGCGCTGGCAATTACAAGCTCGGGCATGAAGCAAACAGCGGCGGCTGCATACATAATTTCAATAAAAGGCGAGGATGCAAGGAAAATGACGGCACAGCTCAGGAAGGAAGGCGTGAAAGTGGACATAGACCTGAACAAAACCGGCCGTGACGTTTTTGGCTTGCTTAAGGAGCAGGGAAGGAAAGTTGACACTGAGGGAAAGCAGCACAGGAGAGGAAAAATCAGTCACTGTAAAGGAAGCAATCAGCATTCTAAAATAAGCTTTTTAAAAGAAGACTTACTCCCATTCTGAATATGGCAATCAGGGAAAGCTATGCCGCAAATCAAAATGCAGTCGGGTTAGTCGCTCAAATGATGAAAGAGCAAATGCGGGAGAATAACATAACAGTTGAAAGATTAATTGGGGCGTTTGCTAAAAAATTTGAAATAGGCTATGATGGTGCAATTAATTGTGTGCACAATATACGAAGAGGCCACATTTTTGGAACATCCAGCCTTGCCGGCCTGGAAAAGAACCTTGAGCTGTGGAGAGGAAGACTGCAGTTTGTGTTGGGATATCTTGGCTTTGAGGCAGGACATCCTATATACAGGCAAATGGAACTCATAGACCCTGGCTTTGACTACAGGTATAACAGGGTTTGTGCTGGAACTGAGTTGGAAGATAAAGTTGCCCCTGAACAAGTGACGGAATTACCTTTCGGATTTAAAGATAGAGCCTTTGATATTCTATATAAAGCCACTGCTATTCCACCACTAACCAGAACAAACCACAGGCATTCTTTCATTCCCCCCAAAATGCCAGAACTCCCGGGATTAAGGCCAGATCCAACAATGCCCAAACAGTTTGTGCCTGACGGGGTTGGGCACGGAGCAGTTTTAGACGGGGCAATATATTTTCAAGAGGACTGGGTAGCAAATCCCGCATTTGGATTGCTTAAAGTAGTATCCTCACAGGCTTCTGCTGTTCTTGAAGCCATCCTACATGGGGACCTCCCCAATCGTTACCCTTATACATTCCAGGCAAAAGATACGTCAGGTGTAACAAGGAAGTTTGCTGCAAGGATAAGCTTGTAGACCCATTCAAACAGACATGTTCTTAAACTAGGAATGGTTACACTTTTCCTAATGGACTTCACAGCCTTTCCAGCCAGAATAACTGTATCAAAGCTTCCAATATTGGTTCTTCCCTGGGGGCAGCCTCTTAAGTTAAGCAACAGAATTCAGGAACTTTCTGACCTTATAGCCGCCGAGTTCAGCAATAATCCTGATGGCACTTTGAGAAATAATTCTGGGAAAATTCCAGGCTGGAATGGAATCTACGCAAGCGTCAAGATTCAAATCAGCGATGAACACCGCATCACCATGTACGTCTCGCCTGTTCGTGTCAGTGATGACCTGGCTGCCCAGCACTATCATGGCAGGACTGAAGGCAGCCAGATTAACAATCCCATACACCCGCTGGGCGGGTATGTAATGCCTGTAATAGTTGACCGCTCAGACCTTGTGCTGCTTCTGGAGACCAGGCCACATGACGCATTCCTTGATGCAGGCAAACTGAATGTTCCCGGAGCCTCTTTTCCACATTCTGCAGTGGGAGATGCTTATGCTCAGATGGCAAGTACGATGAGGCATAAGACCGGAATTGCAATGCAAGCTGTTGCCCATGTTGGCGTCATCAACGATCTAGCTAACAGCATAAAGCTCATCACAGCCTACGCTACAGTTAACGAGAGAAGTATACCTGCCGGCTGCAAACTCGTTGAAGTGCCAGCTTCGGATTTTGCTGGATTTGCCAGAAGGCACGATCCAATGGAAGAGTGGCAGCTTTCCGGCTTTTTTGCAGCCTGCCAAATTTTGTCAGCAGCTGGAAGCTCTGGCTTGGGGAGGGACCCCGGGCATTATGCTGAACTAGGCAATTCGCTGCTAGAACAGCAAAACGAACGCTTAAAAGAGAGTCCTTTATCTGTCATGACCACCCTCCAGAAGCTTGGAATGGACTTATAAGTTCTGAAATTTTATAAATAATTCCCTATTCCCCTTCCTGTATGAACCGGGCGCATTATATGAGTCCAGCGGTAAAAGTAATGCGTGAACATATTGGAAGGGAACTGCGGGCAAAGGCAATTGAGCACAAGCTTAATATCGCTCTGCTGGGGGAGCGCCTAGCCGTGCCATTCAACACCTCAACTGATTTTGCATCGCACTTTGTTTCATATGTTTTTAAAGGATGCCCTTATGGAACGGCGCGCGCAAATGCAATCGAGGCAAAGATCGA
>CAYUOQ010000116.1:0-447 GCA_964446445.1 uncultured Methanosarcinales archaeon | reverse complement strand
TTAAGAGAGATAGAGGTCGGCCCGGATGACACACTTGTTACCCTGATAAAAGGTGTTGATACGGAGTTCACTTACAGGCCGAATGCAGTGATACCGCAACCAAGCAAGCCAAAAAGATCAAAGCCCAGGCCAGCAGCAATACCTGAGTATACCCCTGAGGCAACAGAGCCTGAACTGCCAGTCGATACAGCAGTGCAAAAAGCATATGACCAAAGAGAGTCAATGGTAATATTCTTTGGAGACATACTCCCTATGGTTAGACCAGGCTACCCTCCGCCAGTAAATCATCCTTCTCAAAGCGTAAAACAGAACGGCGCTTCAACACCGTTCCACTTACCCCCACAACTCTTAGTCAAAGGCAGAAAGCCTTACTGCATGCAAAATGGAAAAACACCGCTAGGCACTGACTACAATCTGGGTGATCTTGTCATGCATCCAAATTTTTTA
>CAYUOQ010000115.1:563-3996 GCA_964446445.1 uncultured Methanosarcinales archaeon | reverse complement strand
GAAGAGCTGGATGACCTTTTCCAGTTTATAAAGTATATTTATTCTGACGTATTTGACTTTGAGTTCAAAGTGTACCTTAGCACCAGGCCTGATGATTACATGGGCGATTTGGAAACATGGAATTTTGCAGAGCGGATGCTTGAAGAAGCCCTGAAAAGACATAAAATAGAATATGAGGTCAAACCAAAAGAGGGAGCATTCTACGCTCCCAAAATAGACATTGATGTCAAGGATGCTCTCGGAAGGCGCTGGCAGCTTGGAACAATGCAGCTCGACTTCCAGATGCCAATAAAGATGGGAGCAGAGTATGAAGGGCCAGATGGCAAAAGCCACCATGCAATCATGATACACAGGGCCATACTGGGCAGCCTTGAAAGGTTCATAGGAGTGATTACAGAGCATTATGCTGGCAAGTTCCCGCTATGGCTAAGCCCGGTGCAGGTAAGGATACTAACCGTCGCAGACAGGTTCAACGAATATGCAGAAGGCGTAAGGAAAAATTATGCCCAGGCAGGCATAAGGGCAGAAGTTGATGAGAAAGCTGAAAGCATACCATACAAGGTAAGGGAAGCCGAGCTTGACAAGGTCAACTACATTATCGTGGTTGGGGAAAAGGAAGTTGCAGCCAATACAGTAACTGTAAGAAAAGGCAAGGAGCAGTTCACGACGGATTCAGGAAAATTCCTCCAGCAGCTTAAGGATGAGATAAAAAACAAAACTTAGCCCTGACTTTTCAGTTCCTTTAAAAAAAGGTAGGTTTAAATATAAGCGAGGAAAGCCCTATGCTAGTATGGGACAGCAGGAAGTCAGCGACTTTTTGAAGAAGTACAAGATAAAGTGGTTTACTTCAAAACAAATAGCCAAAAGCCTGAATGTTTCTACAGGCTCTGTCATCAATAACCTTTCAAAGCTCAGGAAGAGCAAGCAAGTCCTGTTCAAGAAGGCCGGCAGGGCAAACCAGTTCATCTACAAGTATAAGGCGTAACCTTTTTAGGAAAAAGGTTAATCAAGCCTGTTAATCCATGGTAATCCGCTTCTCAGCAACCAACATTGTGGCCATGATTCTATTCATCCCGCTTTTGATAGCCCTGGGCATAATCCTGGCGTTCGTTATCCCCCTGCTGGCAATCATAGGCGCTGTGCTTGGGATAGGCCTGGCAGGCACTTATACATTTTCCAGGATTGCAAGCAGGAGAAGCAGAACCAATGGAAAGCAGATAGAAGTCAAGGATTACAGGATAAGATGAATTCTTTCAATATTGAGTAAAGCTTTGCCACGCTTTCAATGTCAACAGACTCATTGCTCGAATGCTCCCCGTTCCCAATCGACCAAATTATGGCTACTGGAATGCCCTTCTCTGCAAAATAACGGCCATCGGTAGCGCCATGCTCTGAAGAAAAGCCAACAGGCCTCCCAAGAACCTTTTCAGCCGAAGACTTTAGCTTCTTGATGTAACCATTGTCAGTTGACGTGCAAAGCACCCTTGCGGAAGAAAGGATATCGACAGAAACTTCCCCCCCACAAACCCGCTTAATTTGGCGCAGAATGCTTTTTCCATCTTCCTTCTCAGTAAGCCTGATGTCAACAAGCATCTCCGCCTTATCCGGAACGCGATTGACAGAATCACCCGAAGCAAACTTCCCGAGGCTGATTGTGGGAAGCCATTTGTCAGAGCTTGCCTCCAATTCCTTATTGGAAGGGAACAATGACCTTATGCGCTCGTATGCGCTTATCAATGAGTCTGCCGCATTTTTCCCAAGCCAGGGAGTCGAGCCATGAGCTGAAATACCCTTGGCAGACAGCTTAATGTGCAAGGGAGCCTTGTGCCTTGTCACAATCCCAAACTCTTTTCCCCCATCAGCAACAACTGCAAACCTGCAGTCATAAGACTTCAAAAGGCTTCCAACCCCGCTTGCTCCGCCAACCTCCTCATCAGAAGTCAGCATCAAGCCAATGTCAGGCCGTTTTGGGAGGGCAGAAAGCTCCTTCATAAGAAGCATAAGTACAGCAATCTGGGCCTTGCAATCCAAAACACCGCGGCCAAACATTTTGCCACTCTTCTTCCTTGGCGTAAACATTGAATCATCTGCAGGCACAACATCAAAGTGCGCGTTCAGGAAAACCTCAGGCTTCATTGTATCATTAAGGGTTGCCATAACTGATTGCCGGCCATTAATGGTTATCCTCTTGACAAATATTCCGCTGCCCCTAAGAAAGTCAGAAATGAAGGATGCACAAGCATCAATCTCCTTGGGGTTGTCGCAGGTTGTCTTGAACCTCACAAGTTCATCAAGAAGCACGGCAAGCTCGGTTTGGGCGGGCATCAAACTTCCGGTTTAAGCATACTTTAAATATTTAACCAGACAACCAAAAGCAATGGAAGACCAAGTTATTCTTGTCAACGAGCAGGACCAGCAAGTGGGTGTTGAGGAAAGAATGGAAGCCCACAGGCAGGGAAAGCTACACAGGGCATTCTCAATATTCATCTTCAACGAGCAAGGCAAGGTAATGCTCCAAAAAAGAGATTCCAGAAAATATCATTCAGGAGGCTTATGGACAAACACCTGCTGCAGCCACCCAAGGGTAAACGAAGAATTGCTAAGCGCTTGCCACAGGCGGCTCAAGGAGGAAATGGGGTTTGACTGCGAGCTTCAAGAGCTGTTCAGCTTTGTTTATGAAGCAAAGCTCGACAAGGGGCTAACTGAGCATGAGTATGATCATGTTGTAATTGGCGAATTCAGGGGAAGGCCAAATCCAAATCCTGTCGAGGTTGAAGACTGGAAACTGGTGACAATGCAAGAACTCGAATCTGATGTGAAATTGCATCCTGAAAAATACACAAGCTGGCTAAAGATATGCCTCGACGAGCTAATTCAGCACATTGGGAAAAGCGAGAAGAAGGGATTCTCTGATTTCAAGTACCTTGCACAAATCGAACAAGAGATTAAAAAATCAATACCTGAAAAATTAAAAGCCAAATGGGCAGAGGATGCGGTTGGAGCAGCCCGAGGAGAATACGATGTGGATGCGTTGACAAGGGCAATCAGCGAGCCAGTAACTGAGTTCCTTTCAAGAGGCGGGAAAAGATGGAGGCCGATACTGCTGGTCCTGTCCTGCCAGGCTGTAGGAGGCAAAGCAGAGGATGCGCTGTCATTCACCCCAATCCCGGAATTAGTCCACAATGGCAGCTTGATTATAGATGACATAGAGGATAATTCAGACTTAAGGAGAGGGAAGCCTGTCCTTCACAAGCTGTTTGGCATTGATGTGGCAATAAATGCCGGTAACACCCTCTACATGCTGCCCTATACAATCATCAGGGACTCAAAGCTCAGCATCGAAGACAAAAACAAGGCTTACGAGATAGTCAATACCCAAATGCTTAAATGCCATTTTGACCAGCCAACTGACATCGGGTGGCGTAGCGGGAAG